>NZ_JBEXUD010000015.1:0-226142 GCF_040614215.1 Dactylosporangium sp. NPDC006015 | reverse complement strand
CGGTGTAAGACCTCAACGAGAGTCCTCTCGGACGAGGCAGTCGTCGGTGAAGCAGGAACCCCCTGGGGTGACCCAGGGAATCCCCGCCCTTTAGGACGGGGAGGACTGTCAATGGATGCACGGGGCACGGCCGAGGAGGTTCGCATGCGCAAGGTTGTCATCGCGGTGAGCGGCGTCGTCGCGACCTGCCTGATGGTCGTGGGGGCGGCCGCGTGCGCGGCGAAGACCGGCGGGGAGCAGGCCGGCGGGCCCGTGACGCCGTCGCCGGTGCCGATCACCGTCAATCCCAGCGCGCTGCCCGTCGGCGACACCGTGCCGACCGGGGTCGTGATCAAGGGCAAGGAGATGGTGCTGTACTTCTGGGGCGCGCCGGAGCGCCCGTACCTGGACCAGGCGTGGCGTGACACCGGTACGGGTGAGGTCCGCGTCGACACCATCTGCGCCGGCGGCACCGGGTACATGGCCGAGTGGGGTCCGGTCGAGCCGGGGCGGGTGTTCGGGCTCATGCAGTGCGTCACGCCCGACGGCACGCTCGTCGAGGTCGGCGCCGTGTGGGCCGAGGCCACCCGCGTCACCAGCCAGGCCGAGGGCAAGACGGTCGAGGCGAAGTACGCGAAGTGGAGCAGGAACCCGGCGGTCACCATCTTCTGGGTGCAGCGGCACGGCAAGCCCATCCCGCAGAACGTCCCGGCCGGCGAGGGGCGCACCACGCCGCTGCCCGACGACCGGTATCCGCTCATCACCGCGTACGACGGCAAGGGCGCCACGATCGTCGCCGTGCGCCTGCGCCCGCCGGCCACCGAGCAGAAGGGCGGCTGACCCGCGTCAGGGGCGGCGCCCGAGGTAGGCGGCGAGCCGGTCCGCGGCGGTCGCGCCTGCGGGCGGGGGCTGTTCCGGGCCGAACGACCCGCCGGGGGTACGGGGCAGGTCGCCGTACATCGCCCGTACCGCCGGCAGCACCGCCTCGGCGACGTCCGGCACGAGGTCCGTCGGCCGGCCGAGCGCCCGGGCCAGGTCCCAGCCGTGCACGAGCATCTCGATGACGACCTGCTCGACCAGCCGCCAGCCGGGCGCCGGCCCGAACCGCTCCCGCAGCATCCCCGGCCGCCGGAACGCGGCGAGGGTGCCGCCGGCGGCGGATCGGAACGCCGCGGCGTGGTCGCCGCCGAGATGGTCGGCGTCGAAGTCCCCGCGCGGCGCGCCGGTGGCGAGGCCGGTCCACAGCAGGTTCTCGTAGACGAGATGGTTCAGCAGCGTCTGTACGTCCCAACCGGCGCACGGCGTGCCGTCGCGGAACCGGTCGGCGGGCACCTCGGCGACGATCGCGCCCACCGCCGCCAGGACCTGTTCGCAGGCGGCGAGCATCGCCTCCGGGTCGCCGTCCTCCTCCAGGACCGCGGCGATGGCGGCGGTACGGGCGCCGGGTGCCGGGTTCGCCCGTAGTGCGGTCGTCAGCCACCGGCCGGGCGCGGCGATGCTGGGCCGGACCGGCCAGCCGTTGATGACACAGAGCAGCTGCCAGTACCGTTCGACCCCGGCGTCCGCGGCGACCTCCAGCTGCTCCAGCAGCCCCGCCCGCGCCGCCTCGCCGTCACCGTTGACGTCCAGGCCGGTGCGGGCCTGCGTCGGGATCCACGCCTCGACGATGCCGGCGACGACCGGGTCCGCCGCGGGTGAGTCGGGCATGACGCCGGCGTCCATCGCCGCCGTGACCCGCTCCACCCACAGGTCCGTGAGCCGCTCGACCGCCGCCAGGTCCTCCTTGCCGTGCTCGCCGGGTGCGTGCTCCGCGGCGTACGCGGCCATCCGCGCGAGCGCCGCCCGTAGTGCGGGCGTCCGTACCAGCGCGGCGAGCTCGAGCCACGCGTCGAGCTGCTCGTCGGTCGGCTGTTCGGGCAGGTCTGGCGTCGCCGCGAGCAGCCCCTCCCGATACGTCGGCACGTCCAGCCCGCCGACGGCCTCCTGCACGAACCCGTGCACGACCGCGGTGCGCTCCGCGGCGGACAGCCGCGCCAGCCGGCTGAGCTCGGCGAGCTCCTCGGCGGTCGCGGCCCGCCGCGCGACGGACCGCAGCACCGCCTGCTGCAACCGCAGCGACCGCACCTGCACCTCGATCGCGTCGGCGTGCACGGCGGCCGCCTCGGCGATGCTCCGCTCCCGGTCGACGACCTCCCGGATCGCCGCCATCCCGAGCCCCAGCTCCCGCAGCGTCCGCGCCAGCTCCAGCCGCGCGAGCGCCTGTGCGTCGAACCGCCGGTACCCGCCCGTGCTCCGCCCCGTCGCCGGCACCACCCCGATGTCCGACCAGTGCCGGACCACCTTCACCGGCAGCCCGGTCCGCCTCGCCAGCTCCCCGATGCTCCACAGCCCGTCGCCATCCACTCCCACACCTTCGACTCTCCCACCATGGGAGAGTCAAACGGGGTTTCGCCCCGGTGATCGGTCAGCTCTCCACCGCGACGTCGTCGACCGTGCGGCCGGGGCCGAAGCGGACGGCGACGAGGTGGTCGGTGAGGTCCTCGCCGAGGGTGTAGTCGAAGACCGCGCCGGTCTCGGGGTCGCCGGGGTACAGGCCGACGCGGACCAGGTGCAGCGCCGCCGGGAACACGTCGGGGGTGGTGTGCGGCAGCGCGTCGGCGCCGTCGAAGTCGAGGTAGTCGCCGAGGACGGCGTCGACGTCGTCCTCGATGGCGGCGCGGGCGTGGGCGTCGAAGGTGGCGAGGTCCGTGATGAACGGGGCGACCTCGTCCAGCGCCGGGGCGGCGATCGTGGCGCCGTCGAACGTCAGGTCCACACGGACCGTGCCAGTTGTCGTCTCCCACTGACACGAACGGCCGGCCGGGTCGAACTCGACCGTGCCGAAGACCGGGTGCGTGACGGTGTGCGGGGTCATGACGCGAAACCGTACCGGCGGACCGGCCCGAACGGCGTGTCGCGGATGCCTTCGAAGACGCCGCCGGCGCGCTCCAGGGTTTTCGCCGAGGCCTCGTTGTCGACGGCGCAGACGGTGAAGAGTCCCGTCAGGCCGAGGCCGCGGGCGTCGGCGAGGGTACGGGCGAGCGCCCACGTGGCGAGGCCGCGCCGCCGGGCGGTGGGGCGGATGCCGTACCCGATGTGGCCGGCCCACCGCACGTAGTCGTCGTCACCGTGGCGCAGCGCGATCGCTCCGAGCACGCGGCCGTCCTCGACGATCCAGCGGTGCCGGCAGCGGTGGCGGCCCGTACCGTCCGGCACCGAGCGAGCGGCGAGGCGGGCGACCCACGTGGCGAAGCCGGCGGGAGAGTGCACGTCGTCGGTGGGTGCGAGACCGAACCCGTCCTCGTGCGTGCCGGGGCCCCACTCCGCGTGCGCCTCGAGCCAGGCGCTGTGCAGGCCGGCATCGGGCGCGATGAGTTCGGGCACCCGCCGACCGTACCCTTCGCGGCCGCTTGCCGGCCCGGGTCTCGTCACGGCAGGTAGAACGTGAGCAGGTCCGCTGTCACCGGTGGGAACAGTGACCGCATCAGGTCGGCGTTCGGGCCGGGGTAGACGTCGGCGTGCCAGGCGGCGAGGCCCTCGATGCCGTGCGGGCCGAAGAGCAGCGGGCCGACGAGGTCCGGCGCCACGCCCGCGCCGCCGTGCGAGGCGGGGCCCTGCATCGGGCCGCCCGCGACGACCTCGGTCACCGCGCCGCCGGCCCGCCGCAGCCGGACGTGCCGGCGGAAGAACGACACGACGACGTCGTCCTCGCCGTCGTGGTGGCGCAGGCGCGCCGACAGTCCGGGCCTGAGGTGGTCGAGCAGCGCCGCGACGTCGGGGATGCGCAGGTAGTAGTCGTTCGCCTCGGGTGAGGGCGGCGCGAGGTACGGGTGGAGAAGGCCGCCGCGGTCCTTCGCCGAGAACGGTTCGCCGCCCGCGAGCGTGGCGGCGTGGGCGAGCAGCGCGGCGACCGCGTCCGGTTCGGTGGCGCCGACCTCGCCCAGCACCACGCCTTCGTCCGGCGGCGTGACCCGGCCCGTGCCGATCATCCGCCCGGCCCGCTCCACGACGACCTGGCTGCTGCCCGCCCGTGCGACGAGCGCCCGCCAGCACAGCGGCGAGTGCGGCATGCTCACGTCGTACGCACGCTGCACCGCGTCCTGCAGCCGCGCCATCGCCGCGATGTCGTCCGGCCCCGCGACCCGCACCGCACACCCGGCGGGCATAGCCGGCACGGTGTGGACCGCTCTGCTGTGCGGGATCGGGATGCTGTACTGGTAGCCGAACTGCCGGTAGAAGTACGGGATCCCGATCATCACCTGCAGCAGGTGCCCGCGGGCGGCGGACCGCTCGTGCGCCCAGCCCATCAGCGCCCGGACGAGCCCGCGCCCCTCGTACTCGCGGTCGGTCGCGACCAGCTCCACCTGCCCCGCCGGGATCGCCACCCCGCTGAGGACGACGGTCTCGTCCAGCAGCGTCGCCGTCGACACGACCCGGTCCCCGTCGACGACCACCCCGCACGCGTCGAACCCACCGTCGGCGTCCTCGACCACCAGCCGGTGGTCCTGCCGGTCGGCGGGCTCACCACGGTCGGCGAGCAGCACCCCGATCTGTTCGAGATCCGCGGGCCGCGCCGCCCGCACCACCAGTCCACCGGCCAGCTCCACGCCGCCCACCGTACCGCGCCCGTGGTACGGGTATTGGACACCCACAATCGGGGTTTCGTACGGCCCATGCGGCAGCGGCAACGTCGCGCCATACGGGCGTTGGTTGATCGAGTGATGCTGCTGGCGTGGTTGATGGTTGGGGGGTCGGATTGGTTGCTCGGGTCAAGAACAGCAGCATGAGTGCGCCGGCGGCGCAGTAGCCGACGCCTTGGAAAGCGATGACAGGGATGATGCCGAGCTGGCTGCTGAAGACGCCGGCGGCGAGTGTCCCGGCGAGCATCGCGGCACCTTGGATCGCGTTGACGAGGCCGAAGATCCGCCCGCGGTGGGCGTCGTCGGTGGTGGTCTGGAGCAGAGTGAACAGGCCGGTGATGGTGAGAGCACCGGGCAGTCCGATGGCGATCATGAGGACGAACGCCGGCCAGAGCGCCTGGGTCTGGAGCGGGTAGAGGAACAGCGCCAGGTCCAGCCCGCCGAAGGCGAGGGCGCCGTAGCCGAGAAGGTGGCGTGGCGAGAAGCGGTTTCCAGCGGCGGCGACGATGAGGCCGCCGATGATGCCGCCGACGGCCTGGCTGGACAGGATCAGACCGTAGGTTTCGGCATCGCCGTGCAGGATGTCGCGGACGAACGGGGCCATGAGTGTGCCCATGATCGCCTCGCCCAACCCGATGATCAGCACGAAAAGGAGCAGGAGGCGCAGCGCTGGGTGGTGAGTGGCGATTCGCGCGCCATGGGTGAGCTCGCGGATCGCATGGTGTGCTGGCGCCGGTCGAGACGCGGGACCGGCCGGGTGGCGGATCAGGGCAATGATCGCCGCGGCGACGGCAAAGCTGGCCATGTCGATGAGGGTCAGTGCGGTGATGCCGCCCAGCCCGGCGGCGAGACCGCCGAGCGCGGCGCCGGCCAGCCGGGCGATGTCGCGGTTCTGTCCGTTGAGCGCGTTGGCGGTCACGAGGTCACACGACGGCACCGTGTGGGGCACCATGGCTGCCTCGGCGGTGATGAAGAACTGAGCGAGGCTGCTCTGCGCGACGGTGACCAGGTAAATGATCCAGACCTGGTCTCTACTGTGGACAGCGAGGAGCGGCAGCAACCCGATGGCCAGGAGCAGGTTGGTGACGACCATGGTGCGGCGGCGGTCCCACCGATCGGCGTAGACCCCGGCGAGCGAGCCGAGCGCTATCTGCGGGAGCAGGGCGGCCAGCAGAGTGGCGGCCGAAGCGAGGGTGGAGCCGGTCAGTGCGTAGACGTGGTAGGCCAGGCCGGTGCGCAGGATCCAGTCACCGGTCAGCGAGAGGAGCCCGGCCGACAGCAGCAGCCGCAGGTCGCGGTAGCGGGTCAGTACCCGCCACAGCGTGCGCATCTCAGCCGTCGGTGGCGGTCGGTTCGACCGGGACGCTGATGAAGGTCAGGTTCACCGGTTGGGCGTCGGCGGGCCGGGCGGCGTGTTCGCCAAGGCGGCGCCGTTCGACGAGTGGCGTGATCAGGGCGTCCAGCGCCTCATGCAGCTCGGTGAACTCTTCGACCGTCAGGTAGACCAGGCTCTGGGCGACGCCGGCGTTGCGCTGCCATCGCGGGTCGTACTGGTCGCGACGGCGGTGCCACGCGGCGAGGTGTTCGACGCCACGCTCGGCCACCATCTGGTCCAGGACGTCGACCGCGGCACTGGCTTCGTCCTGTCCGGTCCGTGCCGCCGAATATGACGTGGCGGTGACCTGCCACGGATGGTCCCGGTTGTTGGTGGTGTCGGCCGGTTCGACGAAGCCGTATTTGGCGAGCTGACGCAGGTGGTGGGAGGCCAACGCCTGGCTGACGCCCAGCTGCCGGGCCGCCTGCGCCGCGGTTGTCGGGCCCTGCCGACCGACCAGCTCGTGCAGCTTGATCCGAAGTGGGTGGGCCAGCGCCCGGATGGTCACCGGATCGTCCAGGATCCGCTGGGTGTGGCGAGATTCCAAAGACATGCTTGGAGTGTGCTGCCACCCTTCTGGCAATGTCAAGCAGATGCTTGGAATCGGCGCACGCAACGGCGTTATCGCTCCTGTACTGGAGGACTCGTCAGGGTCGGCAGCACCTGGCGGAGAAGACCCCAGCTGGAGCACTGGATGCCGCTACTGTGGCCCGCGTGACGGGATTCGACTGGGCGGCGCTGTCGGCGGGCCGCAACGCACGGATCGACGCGGTGCCCGACATGGTCCGGCACGCGTTGAAGGTCCTCGAGGACCTTTTCGAGGAGGCCGACCACGCGTGCACGTTCACGCTTGAAGACGCGCCCCTCGTGGCCGGCGGTGTCCCGGCGAGCGTGCAGGCGCTGCTGCCGCAGGACTGCGCGGTCGCCCGGCTGGCGCCGGTCGACTGGTCCACAGTGGTCGGTGCGGCGCTGCCGGGGTTCTTCGTGCCGACGCGGCAGCCGGACGCCTGGGCCGGGGCGGCGGCGCCGCGGGCGGTCGCCGACGGGCTGGCCGCGTGGGTGACGGCGCTGCTGGCGCGGTTGTGGCCGGGCGGCGCCGAGGCGTGGGAGCTCACGGTCGAGTGTCGTGGCTGGTACGAGGCGGCCTACGTCGACCTGGTCGTCCTCGCGGGCGGCCGGGTCTGGCTGCTGCACCTCGGGGTCAGCGACTGACGTCGAGCCGGAACCACGACCGCAGAAGGGCGTGCTCGGTGTGGCGGTCGACGAGCGAGCGCCAGACCCGCCACGCCGGGCCGCCGGTGGCCTCCTTCAGCGGCGCCGACGGGGTGTCGTCGGCCCACCAGAGCTCGACCGGGACCGCCGCGCGCACCTCGTCGGCGAACTCGTCACGCAGCCGCGGGTCGTCGTACATCAGCAGCAGCCCCAACGTGAGGAACGGCCGCGACACGGGCTCGTCGCGCCAGCAGCCCGGGGTGTGGATGCGGCACCAGGCGAGGAAGCGCGCGGCCTGCGCGGTCGCCTCGGGGCCGAGGTCCAGCGCCGACTCGACCAGCGAGCTGAGGTGGGCGGCCTCACCGGTGCGGGTGAGTATCGTGCAGGCGAACAGCCGCGCGACGTGGGCGCGCCAGCCGGCGGAGCCGGGCACCGGGTGGCGGTCGGCGATGGGGGTGGAGGCGCACAGCGAGAGCACCTCGCCCGGCTCCCACTCCAGTTCGTCGGGCAGGCGCCGGGCGACCAGCAGCTCCTCGATCGCGCGTCGGTGCCCGTCGACCCGCATGCCGTAGTCGAGGGCGGCGATCTCGCGGATGATGGACGCGTTCAGGCGGGTCCGCACCCAGTCCCGCAGCGCCAGCTCCGACGGTTGCAGGTCCATCAGGTCACCAGGCCGGTCAGCACCTCACGCATGTAGAGCAGCGCGGTGCGGTCGTCGACGCGCGCCGCGGCGTCGACCGTGAGCGCCGGCGCCATCGGCACGAGGGTACGGGCGGCCATCGCGCCGAAGTCGTTCGCCGAGGCGAGGTACCCGTACATGCGGGAGGCCTCCGCGAGCAGCCCGAGGGCCGCGGTCATGTTGACGAACTCGATGCACACGACGCTCGCGGCGACGACGTTCGCGGTGTCGAGGAGCTCGTCCACATAGGACAGCAGGAGTCGCAGCGCCCGCTGCCGCTCCCCGCGCCGGAACGCCGACCGGGCCTCGGCGGTGGCGTTCGCCGACAGCGTGCCGGGCGGGACGTCGACGCGTGCGGCCTCGTCGAAGTAGCGGGACGAGTCGTCGGAGCGGTCCTGGAACGCGGCGGAGTAGGCCAGGGTCTGCAGCGCCCAGTGCAGGAGGGTCGGCGGGCCGCCGCCGCGGTACCGGTCGGCGAGCGCACCGACGGTGGCGTCCACCTCCGCGAAGCGGCCGATGCCGAGCAGCGGCCCCGCCGACGTCATGCTCAGGAACGCGGCCAGGTACGGCTCGTCCTGCCGGTGCAGCGCGCCGACCGCGTCCGGCAGGCACTCCCGCAGCCCCGGGCCGTCGCCGGTGGCGTACGCGGAAGCCCAGCGGCACAGCGGCAGGTCCGGTGCGGCGTACCGGTCCGCGAGGCGCCGGTAGGCCTCCGGGTCGGCCTGCTGCGTGTGCCGTTCGGCGGCCCAGAGCAGCCAGAACGCGCGCAGGTCACCGTCGTGCGCCGTGGTGAGGTCCAGGATGTGCTCGGCCCAGTCGCCGAGCTCCTGCCGGCCGCGCAGCGGCAGCTCCGTGACGAGCGGGCGGACCAGCGCGTCGGCGAGGGCGACGTCCGCGGTCGTGCGGGCCCGGACGACCGCGGAGCGCAGGTCCGGCCAGAGCTCGGCGAGCCGGGCGACGCCCAGCGCCTCGTCCGGGCCGGTGAGCAGGCGGTGGACGGCGCCGACCGCGCCGGCGCACCACTGGGCGTGCCGCGCGGCGACCAGGTCGGCGTGCCCGCGCTCGCGCAGCCGCTCGGCCGCGAACTGCCGCATGGTCTCCAGCAGCCGGAAGCGCCTGCCGTCCGGGCCGAACGCGACCGTGAGCATCGACCGGCCGACGAGGTCCGCGAGCACGTCGTCGACGTCGGCAACGTCGGCGACGTCGGTCACGGCGACCGCGGCCGGCAGGTCGAACCCACCGGCGAAGACCGACAGCTGCTGGAACAGGACCTGCTCGGCGGGGGTGAGCAGGTCGAACGACCACTGGACGGCGGCGCGCAGGGTGCGGTGGCGCGGGGTGCCGGTGCGGCGGGCGCCGGTGGCGCGCAGATGGTCGTCGAGGCGGGCGACGAGATCCGGCGGGCGGTGGCTGACCGTGCGGGCGGCGGCCAGCTCGATGGCGAGGGGGATGCCGTCGAGCCGGTGGCACAGCTCCGCGACGGCGGCCGGGTGGGCCTGCGGGTCGTAGGTGCGGTCGGCGGCCGTGGCCCGGGCGTGGAACAGCGACACGGCGGCGTGCGGTGCGAGGGGGCCGACGGCGAGGACCCGCTCACCGGACAGGCCGAGCCGCTCCCGCGACGTGGCGAGGACCCGCGCGGCGGGGCAGCCGGCGGCGACGGCCTGGGCGAGGGCGGCGGCGCCGTCGAGGACGTGTTCGCAGTTGTCGAGGACCAGCAGCGCGGGACCGGTGCGCAGGGCCGTGACGATCGACTGGGTGAGGGTCTGCCCCGGGCGGTGCGGGAGGTTCATCGTGTCGGCGGCGGCCTGCGGTACATCCGCCGGCGAAACGATCCCGGCCAGCTCGACGAACCAGTGGTCGCCCCCGGACGCGCCCGCCGCCGCCAGGGCGAGCTGGGTCTTGCCGATCCCGCCGGGCCCCACCAGCGTCACGACCGGCGCCGCGGCGATGGCGTCGAGGGTCGCCGCCAGGTCCTGGTCGCGCCCGAACAGCGCGGTCGAGGACGCGGCGCCGCGGAGCCGCTCGTCGTGGGCGAGGATCTGCGCCTCGGCGGCGCGCAGTTCGGGGCCGGGCTCGACGCCGAGCTCGGTGACGAGGTGATGGCGGGCGCGCCGGTACGCGGCGAGCGCGTCCGCCTGGCGCCCCGCCCGGAACAGCGCCGTCATCAGCACCGCCCACGCGCGCTCCCGCAGCGGGTGCTGCTCGACGAACTCGGTGAGCGCGGGCACGACACCACGCGGGTCCGCCGCCGCGCGGCGCTCCAGGTCGGCCTCGACGGCCGCCGCCCACTGCTCGGTCAGCCCCGCCACCGCGCCGGCAAGCCCGGGCGCGTCCAGCCCGGCGAGCGGCGAACCACCCCAGTGGGTGAGCGCGGCGCCGGGGTCGCCGTCGCCGACGTGCCGCCGGAAGCGGGCGACGTCGATGGCGTCGGGCGGCACGTCCAGCCGGTACGCGTCGCCGACCCGCGTGATCGCCGGCCCGCCGAGCCCCTTGCGCAGCTGCGCGACGTGCCACTGCAGGGTCTTGTGCGCGGTGCGGGGCGGGTCGTCGCCCCACACGAGGTCCACCAGGCGCGACTGGGGCAGCGGCGTGCCGGGGGAGAGGGCGAGCGCGGCCAGGAGCGTCTGGGTCTTCGCGGAGCCGATGTCGACAGGCTCACCGTCGTCGGTGGTGACGCGCACCCCACCGAGCAGACCGATCCGCACCACAGCGCTGCTCCCACGGGCCGACGACGTGCGGCGAGCTTGCCACGCGCCGCGAACCGGCGGCAACCCCGTTCCCCAACCGGACGCACACCCGCTCCACACCGGCGGCCGCGAGCATGGGCGCACCGACGAGACAGGAGCGAACGACATGCATCGAACGGCGGCACGGGTGACCGGCGCCCTCTTCATCACCGCGACGGTCGCGGGGGTGATCAGCGCGGCGCTGCTCGGCGGCGGCACCGGCGGCGGCGCGCACCGGCAGTCGGCCGGCGCGCTCGCCGTGCTGGTGATGGCCGGAGCGATCGCGATGATCCCGGCGGCGCTGTTCCCGGTGCTCAAGGTGTACAGCGAGAGCTCCGCGGTCGGTTACGTGGTGGCGCGGACGGTCGAGGTGGTGCTGCTGCTGCCGGCCGCGTTCGGGCCGCTGATCCTGGTCGCGGCCGGTGACGGCGGCCTCGACCCGGCCGTGCGGTCGGTGCTGGACACGCAGGACACGTGGGGCTACGCGCCGGCCGCGCTGTTCTTCTGCCTCAGCGCGCTGCTGCTCAACGTCGTGCTCTTCCGGTCACGGCTCGTCCCCCGCTGGCTCCCGGGCTGGGCGCTGGCCGGGGTGGCGCTGTACGTGACCGACGCCGGCCTGGTGATGTTCGGGGGCCTCACCACCGCGTCACCCGCGCACGCGGCGCTGGTGGTCCCGCTCGCGGTGAACGAGATGGTCCTGGCGGTCTGGCTGCTCGTGAAGGGCTTCCGGACACCGACGGGCTGATCACGGCACGACTGCTTCGAGCGCGGCCGGCGGTCACCGCAGGTCCTTGCGGAACACGACCTCGTGCCGGGTGTAGCCCATGCGCCGCTCGTAGAACGGCATCGACGTCGGGTTGTCCACGCCGGTCTCCAGCATGATCGCCGCCGCGCCGCGCTCGACCGCCCACCGCTCGACCTCGGCCATCAGCGCGGACCCGACCCCGCCGCGGCGGGCGCCGCCGGCCAC
Organism: Dactylosporangium sp. NPDC006015; assembly: GCF_040614215.1. Classification (NCBI taxonomy): domain Bacteria; kingdom Bacillati; phylum Actinomycetota; class Actinomycetes; order Micromonosporales; family Micromonosporaceae; genus Dactylosporangium; species Dactylosporangium sp. NPDC006015. Next base: position 214,522 of record NZ_JBEXUD010000015.1, on the reverse strand, counting down.
CGTCAGCGCGTCGACGTGGACCCGCCGGTGGGCGAGGTCGCGCTGCAGCTGCCAGTGCGCGGTCGGCAGCGGCTCCTCGACCCGCGCCACCGCCGCCCCCACGATGTCCCCGTCCTGCTCGGCGACCAGCATCAGCACCGTCGGGTCGTCCGCGTACCGCGCGTGCAGCTCCTCGTGCCACTCCACGAGCCCGTCGGTCTGCGGCTCCTGCGCGGTGGCCGGGTCGAGGCCGGCGAAGAACGCGCCGCTCTCCTGCCACAGCCGTGCCCGCCCGGGGCCGTCGCCCGCCTGTACCTGCCGTACCACCATCGCCATCCGCCCATCGTCATCGACCCGGGCCCCGGTGTCGCTGTTTTTGCCGGGAAACCTTAGAGGTGGGCGCGGTCCTTCAGCGGCGCCGGGCGGCGGGCGCGGGCTCCGGCTTCCGGGACGCGGCGGGGGTGTGCGCGGGTCAGCTGAACGAGTGGCGGTAGGTCTGCGGGCTGACGCCGGTGGTGCGTTTGAAGCGTTCGCGGAACGCGGTCGGTGAGCCGAAGCCGACCTCGGCGCCGATGCGTTCGACGGAGTGGCGGGTGGTCTCCAGGAGATGCTGGGCCCGGCGGACGCGGGCGCGGTGCAGCCACTGCAGCGGGGTCAGGCCGGTCTGGTCGCGGAAGCGGCGGATCAGGGTGCGGGTGCTCATCCCGGCCTGCGCGGCGATGTCGGCGAGGGTCAGGTCGCGCCGCAGGTGCTGCTGGAGCCAGGTGAGGAGCGGCTCGAGCTCGGCGCCCTGCGGGGTCGGCGGGTGGTCGTGGGCGATGAACTGCGCCTGGCCGCCCTCGCGTTCGAGCGGCACCACCGACAGCCGCGCGGCGGCGGCGGCGACCGCGGACCCGTAGTCGCGGCGGATCATGTGCAGGCACAGGTCCAGGCCCGCCGCCGCGCCGGCGGAGGTGAGGATCTGTCCATTGTCGACATACAGCACGCCGGGGTCGACGTCCACCGACGGGTGCGCGGCCGCGAGGCTGCCGGCGGCGATCCAGTGGGTGGTGGCCCGCAGCCCGTCGAGCAGGCCGGCGGCGGCGAGCACGAAGCTGCCCGCGCAGATCGAGGCGATCCGGGTGCCGTTCGCCGCCGCGGTACGCAAGGCGGCCCGGACCGGCGGGGTCAGCGCGGCGGCCGGGTCGGCGGTGCCGGGCACGACGACCGTGTGCGCCTCGGCCAGGGTGTCGAGGCCCCACGGCGCGGTCAGGGTGAACGCGCCCGCGTCGACGTGCGGGCGCTCGGCGCAGACCCGGACCTCGTAGCCCGGGCTCCCGCCAGGCAGGCACGTGCGGGTGAACACCTCGATCGGGGTGGCCAGGTCGAACGGGATCACCCCGTCGAAGGCGAGCACGGCGACGATGTGCATGGCCGGCACGGTACCGCACGGGTTGGCGAAATCCCGTCGGAAGTGGTCACGAATGCCACTGGGGCCGCCGCCACCAGGTCCTTAGCGTGAGTCGCATGCATGCGCAGATAGTCCTGTTCGACGGCTTCGACCCGTTGGACGTCATCGCACCGTACGAGGTGCTGCACGCGGGCGCCGTCGCCGCCGGCGGGGCCCTGACCGTGGCGCTCGTCTCCGCCGAAGGCCCCAGGGAGGTGGTGAGCGGCACCGGCGGCCTGGCGCTGCGGGCGACCGCGGCCCTCGACCCGTCGCGTCCGGGGCTGGTCGTCGTGCCCGGCGCCGCCGGCCGCGTCGGCGACCCCGAGGACGAACCCACCGACGACTCGATCCCGGTCCTGCTGGGCCGGACCCTGACCACCGACCTGCCGGGGCTGCTCAAGGCGGCGATGGACGAGCCGGCCGTGACGGTCGCCTCGGTGTGCGGCGGATCCCTGGTCCTCGCCATGGCGGGCCTGCTGGAGGGCCGCCATGCCACCACCCACCACCTCGGCCTGGACCTGCTCGACGCCACCGGCGTGCGCGCCGTCCACGCGCGGGTCGTCGACGACGGTGACTTCGTCAGCGGCGCCGGCGTCACCTCCGGGCTCGACCTCGCCCTGTACCTCCTGGAGCGCGAGCTCGGTCCGCGGATCGCGCACGCCGTCGAGGAACTGTTCGCCTACGAACGGCGCGGCACCGTCTGGCGCGACGCCGGCCCGCAGCCCGCCGGGGCGTGGTGAACATGACGGCCGAAGGCACCTGGGACCTGACCATCGCCACGCCCATCGGCAGGATCAACGCCACGGCGGTGATCCGCCGCGACGGTGCCGCCCTGACCGGTGTCGCCGCCGGTGAAGGAGAGGAGGTCCCCCTCACCGACGTCACCCTCGACGGCGACCGGCTCACCTGGAAGCAGGCCGTCACCCGGCCCCTGCGGCTCAACCTGGTCTTCGACGTGACCATCGACGGCGACACCCTGGCGGGCACCGCCAAGGCCGGCCGCCTCCCCGCCTCGAAGGTCACCGGCCGCCGGCGGTGAGCTCCTTGACCTCGGCGTAGAGGGCGGGCAGCAGCCGCGCGGCGGTGCCGCGCAGGTTGACGTCGCAGATGTCGTCCAGCGGCGTCTCGTCCGGGTTGACCTGGATGACGGTCGCCCCGGAGCGGGTGGCGACCACGGGCAGCTCGGCCGCCGGGTACACCACGCCGGACGTGCCGATGCTCAACAGCACGTCGCAGGAGGACGCCGCCTCGACGGCCGCCGTGAAGGCCGCCCTGGGCAGCGCCTCGCCGAACCACACGACGCCGGGCCGCACCAGCGCGCCGCACGCCGTGCACCGCGGCGGCGGGACGGGGCCGAGGTCGTCGGGGACGTCGTCGTCGCCGGACGGCGCGTCGAACGGGTGACCGGCGACGCAGCGGGGCGCGAAGAGGCTGCCGTGCAGGTGCACCGGGTCCTTGGAGCCGGCCCGCTCGTGCAGGTCGTCGACGTTCTGCGTGACGACGACGGTGCCAGGCACCAGCGCCTGGAGGGCGGCGGCGGCCACGTGCCCGGCGTTGGGCTCGGCCTTGCGGACGGCGGCGCGGCGCCATTCGTACCAGCCCCAGACGAGCGCGGGGTCGGCCTCGAACGCCTCGGGGGTGGCCAGCTCATACGCGTCGAACCGGGACCACAGGCCGGTCAGGGCGTCGCGGAACGTCGGCACGCCGCTCTCCGCGGAGATCCCGGCGCCGGTGAACACGACGACCCGGCCGGCGGTCGCGATGCGCTCCGCGACGCCGTCGGGCAGGACACGCTGCATGCGCCGCATCCTGCCATGGATGCTCGTCGAGCCGAGCGCGAGGCCTGGCGGGTCAGGCGAGCGTGGGTGGTGGCGCCGGGAGCGGGTGGGCGCCCTGCGGGCGGAGACCGTCGAACAGGATGCCCAGGTATCGGCGCCACAGGTCCGGTGACGCGTCCGGCACGTAGCCGGCGACGTAGTTCGGGGCGCACATCAGCAGGATCACGTCGGCGCCGGTCACGTCGGGGCGCACCGCCCCGGCGTCGCGGGCCCGGTCGACGAGGTCGTGGATCACGCGGTACATCCGCTCACGGGCGCCGGTCACCGCGGGGTCGACGTCGCCGGCGCCGTGCAGGAACGACAGGTCGCGCTGCTGGCGCTGGTGGGCGGCGGCGGTCATGAACGCCAGCAGCGCCACGCCCGGATCGGCCTCGCCGAGCAGGCGATCGCCGGCCGCGGTCAGCTCGTCCACCCGGTCGAGCACGATCGCGGCGATCAGGTCGTCCTTCGTCGGGAAATGGCGGAACACCGTGCCTTTGCCGACGCCGGCGCGGCGGGCGATGTCGGCCACCGACGCGTCCATGCCCCGCTCCGCGAACTCGTCGGCGGCGGCCGCCAGCAGCGCCGCCCGGTTGCGCGCGGCGTCGGCGCGCTGTGGGCGGCTCGAGGTCATGGTGGCCATCGTACAAGTTGACCGCGCGGTCCGTTTATGACTAGTGTTTCCACTAGAAGCGGACCGATTGGTCCGTTTATGGATTCCGGAGGACCTCATGCGCGCAGTGATCGCCGGTGACTACGGACCACCCGAGGGGTACACGGTCGGCGAGCTGCCGGTCCCGCGGCCCGGACCGGGCCAGCTGCTGGTCCGTGTCGCCGCCGCCTCGATCAACCCGGGCGACGTCGTCATCCCCAGCGGACGGTTCCGCGACACGACGCCCCTGACGTTCCCGCACGTGCCGGGCAACGACTTCGCCGGCACGGTCGCCGAAACCGGACCGGGCGTGACCGGCTACGCCGAGGGCGACGAGATCTTCGGCTACGCAGCGCCCCGGGCGCTGCGCCCGATGCTCGGCCCGCGCCCGTCGATGAGCACCGGCTCCCTCGCCGAATACACGGTCGTCGAGGCGGACACGCCGTTCGTCGCGCACCGCCCCGCGGGCCTGACGGCCGAGCACGCCGCGGCGCTCGCCACCACCGGCCTGACCGCGCGGGCGCTGATGGCCACCGCCGGCGTCCGCCCAGGCGAGCGGGTCCTGGTCGTCGGCGCGACCGGCGGCGTCGGCACGACCCTCGTCCCGCTGCTCGCCGCGGCGGGCGCCGAGGTCGTGGCCACCGCGACCGACGAGGACGCCGGCCTGCTGCGCGACCTCGGCGCCGCGGAGACGATCGGATACGCCGAGCCCGGCTACCCGTCGGGCGTCGACGCCGCGTTCAACCTCACCCTGCCGGGCGACGCGCTGACGAGCGTCGCGGCCGCGGTCCGGCCCGGCGGGCGGCTGCTCACCATCACGTTCCCGGTGCCGCGGCAGGACTGGACCGGCCGCGACGACGTCGAGCTCAGGTTCGTCCTCGACATGGAAGGCGTCCACGGCGGCATGCGCGAGGTCGCGGACGCCGGCCTCCGGGCGACGATCGGGCGTCGCTACACCCTCGCCGAGGGCGCGCAGGCCTGCGTCGACTTCGCCCGCCGGCACACCACCGGCAAGCTGGTCGTCGTCGTGTGACCCGTCAGGTCTTCGGCCCCGCCGCCACCCACGACAGGCCCCAGTTGTAGGCGAGGTCGACGGCCTGGTTCCGGAACTGGCCGGGCGCCGGGATGATGTACCGCGACTCGCGCCGCACGACCAGCTCGCCGTTGACGTTCTCGATGAGGAACAGCACGCCGGCCCGCGCCATGACGGTGCACTCGTCGAGGCGCATCTCGATCGGGGCCCCGTGCTGCGGATACAGGGTGGCGACCGCGTCGAGGCCGGCGAACGAGTCGGCACCGTCGTAGATGCTGGCGTAGACGAGGATCCGGCGGAACTTGTCTGTGTGGTCGAGGTTGATGGTGAGGTTCTCGCCCGCCTCGTTGGCGCCGGTACGGTCGTCGCCGTCGAGCATGATGTACGGCGCGTCGTTCAGCTGACCGAACTGGTTGTCGAGCGGGTGGACGATGCCCTTCCGGCCGTCCATGAGCTCCCACAGGCAGCACAGGTCGAGGTCCAGGTCGGGCAGGTGCGCGGTCCTCTGCTTGCCGAAGAGGCCGCGCTTGCCGAGCGAGCGCATGCTCCAGTTGAGGTTGACCCGCAGCGACCCGGACCGGCCGCCCTGCTTGGCGAGCGACACCGTCGGCGCCTGCTTGGTGAGCGTGACCTTGGACAGCCGCACCGGCGCGGCAGGAGCCGGCGGCCCGACCGGGGGTGGCGGCGCCATGGGCAGGTTCGAGATGGGCGGCGGGTATTCAGTCGGCGGCGCGATGGGTGCCGGCGGCGCGACGGGCGGCGCCGGGGGAGCGGGCGGGGGCGGGGCGACGGGCGGGGGCACCGTCGCGGGCAGCCCGATCCGCTGCGGCTGCCCGTCGGGCCCGGTCACGGTCACCGAGGGCCACCCCTGCGTGGCGGGCGCCGGCGCGGCGGGCGCGGGTGTCGGTGTCGGCGCGGGCGCGTCGTCGACCGAGATGCCGAAGTCGCGGGCCAGTCCCGCCAGCCCGGAGGCGTACCCCTGCCCGACCGCCCGGAACTTCCACTGCCCGGCCCGCCGGTACAACTCGCCGAAGATGAACGCCGTCTCGGTCGTGGCACCGGGGCTGTCGAAGCGAGCGACCTCCGCACCGCTCGTCGCGTCCAGGAGCCGGATGTGCAGCCCCGGCACCTTCCCGAACGTGCCACCGTCGGCGGAGGCGGCCAGCACGATCCGCTCGATCGCCGGCTCGACCCGGGCCAGGTCGACGAGCACCGTGTCGGTGACCTGGGTCCCCGCGGTCGCCTTCCCCTCGTGCCGGACCGCGCCGGCCGGGTGCGCCGGCTGGTTGTAGAACACGAAGTCGTTGTCGTCGCGGACCTTGCCGCCGCCGGTCAGCAGCAGCGCCGAGCCGTCCGCGTCGGGCACGCCCGGCCCGCTCTGCCACCCCAGCACGGCCCGGACCACCGGCGCCTGCACCGGCATGTTGGCGCCCTTGAGCATCGACATAGACCCGTCCTCTCCCCGTCAGACCCTCACAATACGACGGGCCGCGAGGGGGTGGAGAAGGCGGCGGGGCGGAGGAGGCGGAAGGGTGGCAATGGGTCGGGCGGGGGAGGTAGATGCGCGCCGGAGTGGGCAGTGCACCGGCATGGTGGACATGAAGCTCGAAATCGTCGTGCTGCCGGTCTCGGACGTCGACCGGGCCAAGAGGTTCTACCTCGGGATCGGCTGCCGGGAGGACGCCGACTTCACCGGTGCCGACGAGTTCCGGGTCGTGCAGGTCACCCCGCCCGGGTCGGCCACGTCGATCATCTTCGGTGACCGGGTCACCGACGCGGAGCCCGGCTCGGTGCGCGGGGTGCACCTGGTCGTCGACGACGTCGTCGCGGCGCAGAAGGAGCTGGCGACCCGCGGGGTGGAGGTGAGCGAGGTGTTCCACGACGCCGGCGGCGTCTTCCATCACGGCGGCACGGAGGCACGGGCGCCCGGACCTGATCCGCGGCGGCAGTCGTACGCGTCGTTCGCGTCGTTCACCGACCCGGACGGCAACGAGTTCGTGCTGCAGGAGATCACCCGCCGCCTGCCGGGCCGCGTCGACCACGCGAACTTCGGCTCGGTGGCGGAGCTGGAGCACGCGCTGCGCGAGGCGGCGGCGGCGCACGGCCGGCACGAGCAGGAGCTGGGCCGCGCCGACGAGAACTGGCCCGCCTGGTACGCCACGTACATGGCGGAGGCCGCCGGCCTCAGGAGCTGAGCGGCCGTCAGGGCCGGACCAGCGCCGCGGCGAGCTCGCGCCGGGACGTGATGCCGAGCTTGCCGAACACCTTCCGCAGGTGCCACTCGACGGTGCGGGGGCTGAGGAACAGCGCGGCGCCGATCTCCGGGTTGGTCCGGCCCGCGACCGCGAGGCGGGCGATCTGCGCCTCCTGCGCGGTGAGCTCGTCGGACGGGCCCTCCGACCGCTTACGGACGGTCTCACCCGTCGCGGCGAGCTCCCGGGCCGCCCGCTCGGCGAACGCGCGCAGGCCCATGCCGGCGAACGCGTCGTGCGCGGCGTGCAGCACGGTCCGGGCGTCGGCGCGGCGGCCCTCGCGCCGCAGCCACTCGCCGTGCAGCAGGCGGGCGCGGGCCGTGAGCAGGCCCAGCCCGGCGGCCTCGAACCGGGCGGCGGCCTCGCGGAAGCGGCCGTCGGCGGGTTCGGTCAGCGCGTCGGCGAGCGCGAGGGCGCCGAGGCTCCAGTCCGTGCCGGTCGCGGCGGCGTGCGTGGCCAGCAGGTCCCGGGCGTCCGCGGCGACGGCCGGCTCGTTCGCGTGTACCGCGGCCTCGACGACCTCGGACAGCACCAGCGCCCGCATGCCCAGCGCCGGGTGCGCCGCCGCGCCCTGGAGCGTGTCGAGCGCGGCGGGGGTGGCGGTGAGCGCGGCGGGGGTGGCAGTGAGCGCGGCGAGCGACGCGTGCCCGCAGCCGACGTCGGCGTGCCGGGCGGCGCCGGTGGCCGCCGCGAGCCCCTCGCACTCGGCGAGCAGGTCCGCCGCCTCGCCGGACCGGCCCATGAGCAGCAGCGTCCCGGCGTGCAGCGTCAGCGCGACGGGCAGCACGGACAGCGCCCCGGCCGCACGCGCCGCGCCGGTCGCCGCGCCGCTGAGCCGGTGCGCGGTCGCGACGTCGGACACCTCCAGCGCGGCCGGCACCGCCAGCCACAGCAGGTCGAGGCCGCGGGCCGGGTCGATCGCGTCGAGGGCCCGCCGCAGCGCCGGCACCGCGGCGGCGGGTCCGTCCAGGGCCCACGTCGCGAGGCCGGTGAGCAGCGCTCCCGGCGCGTCGTCCGCCGCCGGCACGGCCAGCGCCGCCTCCGCCGTCCGCCGTAGCTCGTCGCCGGCGGGGTCGGCGACGCCGAGCGCGGACAGGTAGGTCTCCCGGGCGGCCGCCGGGTCGAGTGCCTCGAGGCGCCGGGCGGCGGCGAGCAGCGCCGGGCCGGCGGCCGGGCCGGGGTCGAGCGCGAGGGTCGCCTGGGCCCGCAGCCGCTCCGCGCGCGCCTGCTGGAGCGGGTCGAGCGGGCCGAGCCCCGCCGCGGCGAGGAGGTCCGGGACGCGGTCGGCGGCGCCGGCGGCGAGCCGGGCCCGCGCGGCGGCGAGCAGCAGCGCCGAGCGGTGTTTCGGGTCGGTGGTCAGCTCGGCGGCGCGCTCCAGGAACGCGGCGGCCGCGGCCCGCCCGCCGCGGGCGAGGGCCCGGTCCGCGGACCGCTCCAGCTCCAGGGCGACGTCCTCGTCGGGGCCGGTCGCGGCGTGCGCGCGGTGCCAGGCGTGCCGGTCGGGGTCGAGGCCGGGGTCGGTGCCGGCGGCGAGGGCGGCGTGCACGTCACGGAGCGTCGCCGGGCCGGCGGCGCGCCAGGCGGCGGATCGGACGAGCGGATGGCGGAACCGTACCAGCGCACCGAACTCGACCAGGCCGGCCTGCTCCGCGGCGGCGGCCGCGTCCATGCCGACGCCGAGCCGTCCGGCGGCGCGCCACAGCAGGGCGGGGTCGCCGACCGGCTCGACGGCCGCGGCGGCCAGCAGGGTGCGGGTGTCGGCGGGCAGGGCGGCGACGCGCCGCTGGAAGTCCTCCTCGACCTGCCCGGCGACGGGCGCGCCGCCCGGTCCGCCGAAGCCGAAGGCGAGCTCCGCCGCGGTCCGCTCCCGGGGCAGCTCCAGCAGCGCCAGGGGGTTGCCGCGGGTCTCGGCGACGATGCGGTCCCGCACGCGGTCGTCGACGGGGCCCGGCAGTACCGAATCCAGCAACGCCCGCGCGTCGGCCTCCGGCAGCCCGTCGACGCGCAGCTCGGGCAGGTCCGCCAGGATCCGGTCGCCGCCGGGCGTGCGGGCGGCGAAGACCAGCGCCACCGACTCCGCGTCGAGCCGCCGGGCCACGAACGTGAGGATGACCTCGGACATCCGGTCGAGCCACTGCGCGTCGTCGACCACGCACACCAGGGGCCGCTCCGCGGCGGCCTCGGCGAGCAGGCCGAGGACGGCGAGCCCGACGAGCAGCGCCTCCGGCGGGTCGCCGGCGGTGAGCCCGAACGCGGTGCCGAGCGCGCGCCGCTGCGGCTCGGGCAGCGCGTCGAGGTGGCCGAGCAGCGGGGCGAGGAGCTGCTGGAGCGCCGAGTAGGCGATCTCGGTCTCCGGCTCGACCCCGGCGGCCCTGGCGACCGTCACCGCGGTGGCGTCGCCGGCGACCTGGTCGAGCAGCGCGGTCTTCCCGGCGCCGGCCTCGCCGCGCAGGACGAGGACCCGGCTGTGGCCGGCGCGCACGTCACGGATCAGCCGGTCGAGCGCCTCCCGCTCGTGGCGCCGGCCTCGCAGCTCGGGCCGGGTGATCTTCGCTCGCACCTACCCATTGTGCCGTGCGCCGGCGCTCAGGCGGCCTGTGAGCTCCGCCGCGCCGGCGCCGCTGAGCTGCGGCAGGGCGGTGAGGCGGCCGCAGGCGAGCAGGAGCAGCGCAGCCATCGGGGCGCGGACCTCGGGGCCTTCGCCGTGCGCCCAGGCGGTGTCGGTGGCGACGAGCCGGAAGCCGGCGAGCCGCTTCGCCGACGGCAGCGGCGGAGGCAGCCGCATGGTCAGCGTGCGGGTGGTCGCGACGGCAGCGGCCTCCGCCGGGGTGTGCAGGTCGCGGCCGAGCGGGACGGCGATGTCCTGGCCGTGCACGAGGATGTCGGTGAGCGTCTCCAGGTGGGTGACGCCGAAGTTGTGTCTGCGGGCGTCGGGTGTACCGCGGACCCCGGCGACGATCTGCCCGGTGTTGAGCGCGGCGGCGCGCCGGTACGCGGCGTGCTGGATCGTCCGGTCCAGGCTGCCGCGCCAGCGCAGCAGCATGCCGAGCGCGCCGCCGAACCCGACCTCCTGCAGGGTCAGGTGCGCGGCGACGTCACGCACGGTCCAGCCCTCGCACAGCGACGGCCGGTGCCACTCCTCGTCGGACAGGGTCTCCAGCAGCGCCGCGACGGCGCCGCGCTGGGCGTGGATGACGGGCCAGATCTGGTCGCGGTTCATGGCGCCGGTACCTCCGCTGCGCGGGGACGGATGACGGTGGTGACGAGGGCGGTGATCTGCTCGACCGGGTCGAACGCCGGGTCCGGCATGGCGAGCTGGTGCAGGACGAGCCCCGTCCAGTGGTTCATGATCAGCGGCGCGTCGTGCGGCGGGTCGGTGGAGCCGGCGGTCCGCAGCCAGTTCATGAACCAGGCGTTGACGCGGGCGCCGCCGGCGGCGAGGGTGGCGCGCAGCTCCGGCTGGTTGGCGGCCTCGACGAGGATCGCGTAGCGGGCGAGGGTGAGGGTGCGCTGCGGGCCGGTCGCCTGCTGCGCGAACGCGCTGAGGGCACGGGCGAGCTCGTGCGGCGTGGTGGGCGCCAGCCGGGTCGCGAGGTCCTCCCAGTTGGCGCGCTCGCGGGTGACGAAGCGCTCGACGACCGCGTCCAGCAGCGCGCCGCGGGTGCGGAAGTGGTTGGAGGTCGAGCCGGGCGGCAGCCCCGCGGTGGCGTCGACGGTGCGGTGGGTCAGCGCGTGGATGCCGCGCTCACCGAGCACGGTGATCGCGGCGTCGAGCAGGTCGTCCCGGCGGTTCGCCATGCACCGATACTACGATGGTAGTTCCTGCAACTGCAATCGTAGTATCAGCCGATCCGGTACTGCTGCGCGCGGTCCTGGTCGAGGGACAGGCCGTGCCCGGGGGCGGACAGGTTCGGCGCCAGGGTGCCGCCGGGGTCCGGTGCGGCGGCACCGTCGAGGAGCATCGACTCGATACGTACGTGGTCGTGGAACCATTCCAGGTGGCGCAGGTTGGGGGTGGCGGCGGCGACGTCGCGGTGCAGGTGCGGCGCGCAGTGCCCGGAGACCTGCAGCCCGTGGGCGGCGACGGCGGCGACGTTGCGCCACTCGGTGATCCCGCCGCAGCGGGTGAGGTCGGCCTGGACGCAGTCGACCGCCCCGGCGCCGATCATGCGGGCGAAGTAGGGCAGGTCGTAGCCGTACTCGCCGGCCGCCACGTCGGGGAGCACCGCGTCGCGGACCTGCCGGAGCCCGTCGAGGTCGTCGGAGGAGACCGGCTCCTCGAACCAGGCGATGTCGTGCCCGGCGGCTGCCTGGGCGACGCGGATCGCCTGCTTGCGCTGGTAGGCGCCGTTGGCGTCGACGTAGAGCGCCGCGTGCGGTCCGATGACCTGGCGGGCGAGCCGGATCCGGGCGAGGTCCCGCTCGACGTGGCCGCCCCACGACTCGCCGATCTTCATCTTGACCCGCGGGATGCCCTGCTCGTGGACCCAGCCGCCGAACTGGGCCGTGAGCTGCCGGTCGTCGTACGTGGTGAACCCGCCGCTGCCGTAGACCGGCACCGCGGTCCGCACGACGCCGAGCAGGCGGGCCAGGGGCAGGTCCAGCAGCCGGGCCTTGAGGTCCCACAGGGCGATGTCGACGGCGGAGATGGCGGTGGCGGCGACCCCGGGCCGGCCGATGTTGCGCACGGCACGGTGCATCGCCTGGTAGGCGGCGGTCACGTCGAGGGCGCAGCGCCCGGTGACCACCGGGGCGAGGGTCTGCTCGACGAGGTGCTGGGCGGCCGACGCGGTGTAGCTGGCGCCGAGCCCGGTCCGCCCGCCCGCGGTCACGGTGACGGTGACCATGGTGGTGCTGTCCCAGGCGATGGTGCCGTCGGCCTCCGGGGCGTCGGTGGGGATCCGGTACACCGCCGCGGCGACCCGCTCGACGGGCGCCTCGGCGGCGGTCACGACCGCACCGCTCTCGCCTCCGGACGCACCGACAGCGCGCGTTCGGGCCGTTCGCCGGCCGGCACGCCGCGCAGCGCGGCGTTGACGACCTCGGCGAGGTGCAGCGCGTGCCGGCCCGTGCCCGCCTCCTCGATCTGGGTGCGGCAGGAGAAGCCGTCCGCGAGGATGATCGTGCCGGGCGCGGCCGCCCGGACCGCCGGCAGGAGGACCTGCTCGCCGACGGCGAGGGAGACGTCGCGGTGGTCCGGGGTCATGCCGAAGTCCCCGGCCAGCCCGCAGCAGCCGGATGCCAGCTGCTCGACGTCCAGGCCGACCCGGCGCTGCAGTTCGGCGTCGGCGTCGTGGCCGAGCACGGCGTGGTGGTGGCAGTGCGTCTGGCTGATCGCGTGCGGCCGGCCGCCGTGGTCGCCGCGCAGCTCGGGCAGCGCGATGTCGTGGTCGGTGACGAGCAGCTCGGCGAGCGTCCGCGTCTGCTTGCGCAACCGCAGCGCGTCCTGGTCGTGGCCGAGCAGCTCCAGCGCGTCGCCGCGGAACACCGCCGTGCAGGAAGGCTCCAGTCCGACGACCGGGACCCTCGCCCGCAGCCACGGCGCGAGCGCGTCGATGGTGCGCCGCAGCACCCGGCGGGCGATCCCGAGCTGCCCGGTGGAGATCCAGGTGAGCCCGCAGCAGACCGGCCCGTGGGGCAGCGCGACCCGGAAGCCGACCGCCTCCAGCGCGCCGACCGCCGACGCGGCGATGCCCGGCGACAGGTACGTGGTGAAGGTGTCCGGCCACAGCAGCACGGTGCCCCGCTCGCCGGTGCCACCCGGCGTCCGGTTGCGCATCCACCGCTGGAAGCCGGCCCCGGCGAAGCGGGGCAGGTCGCGGCGCGGGTCGATGCCGCCGAGCCGTTTGACCGCGGCACCGAGCACGGGCGCGTGCGTGACGGCGTTGACCAGGTCGGGGGCCAGGGCCGCCAGCCGGGCCGCCGCCGGCAGCCAGCCCAGCGAGTAGTGGGACCGGGGGCGGATCCGTCCGGCGTGGTGATGGGCGAGGAACTCGGCCTTGTAGGTGGCCATGTCGACGTGCATGGGGCAGTCGCGCTTGCAGCCCTTGCAGGCCAGGCACAGGTCGAGGGCGTCGGCCACGGACTGCTCCCGCCAGCCGCCGGTGATCGTCTCGCCGCGCACCATCTCGAACAGCAGCCGCGCCCGCCCCCGGGTGGAGTGCTCCTCGTCGCCGGTGACCTGGTAGCTGGGGCACATCACGCCCTGGTCCGGCTCCGGCCGGCGGCACGCGCCGACCCCGGCGCAGCGCAGCGCGGCGCGGGCGAAGCTGCCGCTGTCCTCCGTGTACCGGAAGTACGTCGCCGGCTCGGCGGGGGCGTAACCGGCGCCGAGGCGCAGCTGGCCGTCGAGCGGGTTGGCGTGCACGACCTTGCCGGGGTTCATCCGGTTGTCCGGGTCGAAGATCGCCTTGAACTCCTCGAAGGCCTGGACCACGTCCGGGCCGTACATCCTGGTCAGCAGCTCGCCGCGGGCCTGCCCGTCGCCGTGCTCGCCGGAGTAGGACCCGCCGTGGTGTGAGACGAGGTCGGCGGCCCGCTCCACGAAGGTGCGGAAGTCGGCCACACCGCCCGCGGTGACCAGGTCGAACGGGATCGACGTGTGCAGGCAGCCGTCGCCGAAGTGGCCGTAGAGGCTGGCCGCGTCGTAGCCGTGGCGGTGCAGCAGCCGCTGGAAGTCGCGCAGGTAGTCGCCGAGGCGCTCCGGCGGCACGGCGGAGTCCTCCCAGCCGGGCCAGGTGTCGGGCCCGCCGGGGGTGCGGGCGGTGGCGCCGAGGCCGCCTTCGCGGACGGCCCACAGCTGCGCCTGGTGCTCCGGGTCGTCGAAGACCTTGCCCTCGTCGTGGCCCAGTTCGTCGAGCATCCGGTGGACGCGGTCCTTGGCCTCCTCGACGGTGTCGGCGCCGACGTCGACCATCAGCCACGCCGCCCCGCGGCCGGTGTGGTTCGTCGGCTCGGGCAGGAGCTTCAGCGCCTCGGGGCGCATGTGCTCCTCGCCCTCGTAGCGGATCAGCTTGTCGTCGAGCCCTTCCAGGGCCGTCGGGGCGTACCGGTTGATGGTGGGCACCGCGTCGGCGGCGGCGGCGATGTCGGGGAAGGCCATCAGCACCAGGACGTGCTTCGGCGGCTCGGGCAGCAGCCGCAGCTGCGCGCGCAGCACGGTCACGCAGGTCGACTCGGTGCCGACCAGCGCCTGGGCGAGGTTCATGCCGTGCTCGGGCAGCAGCGCCGGCAGGTTGTAGCCGGAGATGCGCCGCGGCAGGGCCGGGAACGCGCGGATCTGTCCGGCGTACCGGTCGCGCAGGTCACGCACCGCGCGATAGATCTCGGCCCGGCGGCCGCCGGCGGCGAGGATCCGCCGGTACTCCTCGTCGGAGGTCTCGCCGACCCACATCCGCTCGCCGTCGTAGGTGAGGATCTCCAGCCGCTCGACGTTGGCGGCGGTCGTGCCGCTCCACTGTGCGGTGGAGCCGCACGAGTTGTTGCCGATCATCCCGCCGATCGTGCAGTGGCTGTGGGTGGCGGGCTTCGGCCCGAAGACCAGCCCGCCGTGGTGCCGGGTGGCGGCGTTGAGCTGGTCGAGGACGAGGCCCGGCTGCACCACCGCCCGCCGGTGCTGCCCGTCGATGGACTCGATCGCGTTGAGGTGCTTGGAGAAGTCCATGACCACGGCGACGTTGCAGCACTCGCCGGCCAGGCTGGTGCCGCCGCCGCGGGACAGCAGCGGCGCGCCGAACTCGCGGCAGGTGGCCACGGTGGCGACCACGTCGTCGAGGGTGCGCGGCACCACCACACCGATCGGGACCTGCCGGTAGTTGGAGGCGTCGGTGGCGTAGAGGGCGCGGGTGCCGTCGTCGAAGCGCACGCCGCCGTGGATCCGCTGCCGCAGCGCGGCGGCCAGACCCTGGGCGTCGACGTCGGCGGGCCGGGCGGTGCGGACCCTGGGCGCCGGCAGCAGGGTGGTCACCGGTCCGCCTTCAGCTGCTGGATCTTGTCCTTGAACAGGGTGGTGGCGATCGACGCCTTGTGCGGCTGGCCGTGCAGGAAGGCCTGGGCGAACTTCTTCGCCTGCTCGTAGCTGACCTTGCCGGGCATCGGCGGCTCGTTCGGGTCGACGGTCACGTCGACCAGCGCCGGGCCGCGGTGGGTGAACGCCTCGACCAGCGCGGCGCGCAGGTCGCCGGCCTTCTCGACGCGGGCGCCGAAGCCGCCGCAGGCGTGCGCCCAGGCGGAGAAGTCCGGCTTCGGGTCGCCGAAGCGGACCCCGTGCTCGGGGTAGCCGAGCACCATCTGCTCCCACAGGATCTGGCCCAGCGCGTTGTTGTTGTTGATCACCACCTTGATCGGCAGGTCGTAGCGGCAGGCGGTGTTGAACTCGGCCATGAGCATCGCGAAGCCGCCGTCGCCCTGGTAGGCGATCACCTGCCGGTCGGGGAAGGCGTGCTGGATGGCGATCGAGTAGGGCAGGCCGGGCGCCATCGTGGCGAGGTTGCCCGACAGGTAGAACTCCCGCCCGCCGCGGATGCGCCAGTGCCGCGCCGCCCAGGTGGCGATCGTGCCGGAGTCGCAGCACAGCACCGCGTCCTCGTTCGCCAGCTCGTCCAGGCAGGACGCCAGGTACTGCGGGGCGATCGGGTCCCGTTCGCCGTTCTCCAGGGCGTGCATCTTCTCGTTCCAGTCGCGCATCTGCGCCTGGTACCGCTGCAGGTGCGACCGGTCGGTGCGGCGGGTCAGCCGGGGGATGAGGGCGTGCAGGGTCGCTTCGACGTCGCCGATGAGCGGCACGTCGGTCGGCAGGCGCATCCCGGCCCGGGTCTCCTCGATC
Source organism: Dactylosporangium sp. NPDC006015 (assembly GCF_040614215.1). Taxonomy (NCBI): domain Bacteria; kingdom Bacillati; phylum Actinomycetota; class Actinomycetes; order Micromonosporales; family Micromonosporaceae; genus Dactylosporangium; species Dactylosporangium sp. NPDC006015. The sequence goes on along the minus strand of NZ_JBEXUD010000015.1, from coordinate 198,536 downwards.
TCGACCTGGACGACCTTGACCTTGCCCGCCTGCGGCAGGTGCTTGGTGTACGGGAAGTTGGTGCCCAGCATGACGAGGGTGTCGATGTCGTCGATCAGCTCCTCGCTGGGGGCGGTGCCCAGCAGCCCGATGCCACCGGTGGTGTAGGGCGAGTCGTCGGGGATCACCATCTTGCCGGACAGGGTCTTGATCACCGGGGCGGCGATCGTGTCGGCCATCCGCTCCACCAGTGCGCCCGCGCCGCGCGCGCCGACACCGACCAGGATCGCCGCCTTCGCCGAGCCGTTGATCACCTCGGCGGCGCGGGCGACGTCCTCGTCGCGCGGCCGCACCGAGCTGGGCAGGTACACCGGCGCCGTGGCCGGCGGCTTGGCGGGGGACACGTGCTGGTAGGGGTCGGCGTCGGCCGGCGCCACCTGGATGTCGTTGGGGACGCACAGGTGAGCGACGCCCCGCCGGGCGTACGCGTGCCGGATCGCCACGTCCACCAGCGCGGGCAGCTGCTGCGGGTTGACGATCAGCTGGTTGTAGACGCTGACGTCCTCGTACAGCCGGGTCAGGTCGACCTCCTGCTGGTATCCGGTGCCGAGCACCGAGGTCTCCTGCATCCCGGTGATCGCCAGCACCGGCGCGTGGTCGAGCTTCGCGTCGTACAGGCCGTTGGCCAGATGGATGCCGCCGGGCCCGGAGGTGGCCAGGCACACCCCGATGCGTCCGGTGGCCTTCGCGTGGGCGGTGGCCATGAACGCGGCCGCCTCCTCGTGGTGCGTCAGGACGAAGCGCACCCGGTCGGCGTTGCGCCGCAGCCCTTCCATGATCCCGTTGATGCCGTCGCCGGGGATGCCGAACACCGTGTCGACGCCCCAGTCGGCAAGCCGGGAGATCAGTACCTCGGAGGTGATGGTTTCCATGTGGCGTTGGTCCTTTCCGGTGTTGGGCAGGCCCGCGCCACCGCACGGCCGGACCGTCGCATGGCGTGACCCAGCCACCGGCAACCGGCGCGCGGTGCAGGTGTCACTCACCCCGGCCGGGCGTCACCTCGTCGAGCGGGTCACCGACGCCCGCCGGCGCCAACCGACGCCGGCGCCAACCGGGTCCTGATTGCCATGCCCGTCCACAGCCCGCCGAAACTCCTGCTCGCCCCGCTCGGCCAGGCCACCGGACGGCGGGTGGGTGCCGTCCACCGGGCACGGGCCCGGTGGACGGCCACGACGCCGGCGCGGGTGCTCAGAAGTCGTCGTCGAAGGAGACGGTGCCGGTGACGCCGACCTGGTAGGCCGAGACCCGCCGTTCGAAGAAGTTCGACAGCTCCTGGACGTCCTGGAGCTCCATGAACGCGAACGGGTTGCGGCTGCCGTAGAGCGGCTCGACGCCCAGCAGCGCCAGCCTGCGGTCGGCGACGTGCTGCAGGTACTCGCGCATGTCGGCCAGGGACAGCCCGGAGATGCCCTGCTCGAGCAGGTCGGCGGCGAACTGGACCTCGCACTCGACGGCCTCGGCGACCATGGCCCGGATCTGCCCGGCCATCTCGTCGTCGAACAGGTCCGGCTCCTCGGACCGGACGGTGTCGACGACGTCGAACGCGAAGGCCATGTGCATCGACTCGTCGCGGAAGACCCAGTTGGTGCCCGAGGCGAGGCCGTGCAGCAGGCCGCGGAAGCGCAGGTGGTACACGTAGGCGAAGGCGCCGTAGAAGAACAACCCTTCGATGCAGGCGGCGAAGCAGATCAGGTTGAGCAGGAACGACCGCCGGTCGTCGCGGGTCCTCAGCTCGCGCAGCTCGAAGATCGAGTCGATCCAGCGGAAGCAGAACTCGGCCTTGCGGCGGATCGACGGGATGTTCTCCACGGCGGCGAAGGCGGCGGAGCGCTCGTGCTCGTCGGTGACGTACGTGTCGAGCAGGTTCAGGTAGAACTGGACGTGCACGGCCTCCTCGAACAGCTGCCGGGACAGGTAGAGCCTGGCCTCGGGGCTGTTGACGTGCTGGTACAGGTTGAGCACGAGGTTGTTGGCCACGATCGTGTCGCCGGTGGCGAAGAACGCGACGAGCCGGGACACCAGGTGCCGCTCCGCCGGGGTGAGCCCGGCGAGGTCGGGCAGGTCGGTGTGCAGGTCGATCTCCTCGACGGTCCAGGTGTTCTTGATGGCGTCCTTGAACCGGGCGAAGAAGTGCGGGTACCGCATCGGGCGCAGGGTCAGGTCCATGCCGGGGTCGAGCAGCATGGGCGCGGTAGTGGCGGCGCGGGGAACGGGAATGACGGTCACTGGCAGGCCTCGCAGGCTTCGGGGTTCTCCAGGGAGCAGGCGACGGCGTCGGTGCCGGCGGCCGCGGTGATCGCCGGCAGGACCGGCACGGTCGCCTGCTGGATCCGGGTCGCCGGCCGGGACCGCAGGTAGTAGGTGGTCTTCAGGCCGCTCTTCCAGGCGTGCAGGTACATCGAGGAGAGCTTGCCGATCGTCGGTGCGGCCAGGAACAGGTTCAGCGACTGGGACTGGTCGACGTACGGCGCGCGGGCCGCGGCGAGGTCGATGAGCGCCCGCTGGGGCAGCTCCCACGCGGTGCGGAACAGCGAACGCACGTCCTCGGGCAGGCCGTCGACCGCCTGCACGGACCCTTCGGCCCGCTTGATCTGCTCGCGGACCGTGGCCGTCCACAGCCCGCGGGCCTTGAGCTCTCGGACCAGGTAGGTGTTGACCTGCAGGAACTCGCCGGACATGGTCTCGCGTTTGAACAGGTTGGACACCTGCGGCTCGATGCACTCGTAGCAGCCGGCGATCGAGGCGATCGTCGCCGTCGGCGCGATCGCGACGAGCAGCGAGTTGCGCAGCCCGTGCGCCGCGACCCGGGCCCGCAGTGCCGCCCACCGCCCGGGCTGTGCGGGGGTGGCGCCCCACAGGTCCGGGTGCAGCTCGCCGCGCGCCGCGCGGGTCTCGGCGAACGCCGGGTGCGGGCCGGACCGCTCCGCCAGCTCGGCGGACGTCTCGGCGGCGGTGAGGAGGATCTCCTCCTGGACCCGGGTGGACAGGTCCCGCGCCGGCGCCGAGTCGAACGGCAGCCGGAGCGTGAAGAACGCGTCCTGCAGGCCCATCAGGCCGAGGCCGACCGGCCGCCAGCGCGGGTTCGACGCGGCGGCCTGCGCCGCCGGGTAGTAGTTGATGTCGATGACCCGGTCGAGGAACACGACGGCGGTGCGGACGGTCTCCCGCAGCCGCTGCCAGTCGACGCCGTCGGCGGTGACGTGCGCGCCGAGGTTGATCGAGCCGAGGTTGCACACGGCGGTCTCGTCGTCGCTGTTGACCTCGAGGATCTCGGTGCACAGGTTCGACAGGTGGATGGTGTTGCCGGGCGCCCCGGTCTGGTTCGACAGCGCGTTGGAGCGGTCCTTGAACGTCATCCACCCGTTGCCGGTCTGGGCGAGCGTGCGCATCATCCGGGCGTACAGGTCACGGGCCTTGACCGTCCTGACCGCCCGCTTCTCCGCGACGCGGTAGGCGTCGTCGAACGCCTCGCCGTGCAGGTCGGGCAGCTCCGGCGCGTCGGACGGGTCGATGAGCGACCAGTCGGCGTCGGCCTCGACCCGGCGCATGAACTCGTCCGGGATCCAGTTGGCCAGGTTCAGGTTGTGCGTGCGCCGGGACTCCTCGCCGGTGTTGTCCCGCAGCTCCAGGAACTCCTCGATGTCCGGGTGCCATGGCTCCAGGTACACGCACGCGGCACCCTTGCGCCGGCCGCCCTGGTTCACCGCCGCGACCCCGGCGTCGAGGGTCTTCAGGAACGGCACGATCCCGTTGGACCTGCCGTTGGTGCCGCGGATGAGCGCGCCCCGGCCGCGGACCCGCGTCCAGGAGATGCCGATGCCGCCGGAGAACTTCGACAGCTTCGCGACCTGGTGGTAGCGCTCGTAGATCGAGTCGAGCTCGTCGCGGGGCGAGTCGACCAGGAAGCAGGAGGACATCTGGGTGTGCCGGGTGCCGGAGTTGAACAGCGTCGGCGAGCTCGGCAGGTACGCCAGGGACGACATGAGCCGGTAGAAGCCGGTCGCCTCGGACGGCGTCCGCGACAGCCCGCAGGCCACCCGCAGCAGCCAGTACTGCGGCGTCTCCACGACGAGGCGGCTGGTCGGGTGGCGCAGCAGGTACCGGTCGGCGACCGTCCGCAGCCCGAAGTACTCGAACCGCAGGTCACCGTCCGGGTCGACGGCGTCGTCGAGCTCGCGGGCGTGGCGGGCCACGAACGCCGCCGTCTCGTCGCCGATCAGCCCCAGGCCGTGGGCATGGCGGATCGACTGGCTGAAGCCGGCCACGTCCTGCCCGCGGACCTCCTTGCCGACGTACGCGGCGAGCAGCCGCGCCGCGAGCCTCGAATACTGCGGCTCCTCACCGATGAGCTCGGCGGCGGTCTGGATCGACAGCTTGTCCAGCTCCGCGGTGGTGGCGCCGTCGTACAGGCCGCTGATCGTCCTGGTCGCCACCCGCAGCGGGTCAACCTCGTCGAGGCCGCCGACCCACCGCTCGACCGCCTTGACGATCTTGCCGACGTCGACCGGCTCCAGGTCGCCGTCGCGGTTCCGGACCCGCATCGCAGGCCGGCGTGGCTGCGCCGTCGTGACCGTCACTGGCTCTCTCCTCGCGAGCTCGTTCCAGTGGATCCGAGGTCGCGGGGACGCCGAACGGCGCGCACGGCGGGTCGCCCGTCCGTGAACCGTTCATGGTGGCGTCGGCCGTCCCGCGCGGCCTCGAAGCCGCCACGCACGGGGTGTGCGTGGCGCGCTGGCAGGTCTTCGGACTCGCGGGCGTGACCACGGATGGTCGCCTACTGGCCGTCACTTCCCAGGCCGGATGGCCCAGTGTGCTCGACGGCGGTCGTTCCCACTCACCGCTGCGGGGCAGTCCCGGACTCGCACCGGGTTCCCTCTTGCCTCGACCCGGCCCCGCTGGGGGACCGGCTCGAACCAGCTGCGTCGAGCACCATATCTAGGGCCGCCGAAAAATGCACACACCACATGTCGGTGCGGCGTGTTGTGATCTTCACATTCCGCGGCCGGCTGTCCCGTGACAGCCGTGCCGACGTGTCGTGTGCCCGGCCCGTGCCCTTGAAGGTTGCCGATTCCTCTGGCAGTCTCGTCATGCCGCCGCGATGTTAGCGCTCACTTCACCCGCCAGTCATGAGGTGCGGACGCGTCGCACAAGCATGTTAACGCTCACACATCCAACGCCCGCCGTCACGGTCGAAAGGATCAACCCCATGCCTCACCCCAGCGTCAGCCGCCGCCGGCTGCTGCAGACCACCGGCGCCGTCGCCGCCGCCTCGGCGGCCGCGCCCCTGCTCGGCGCCCCGACCGCCGCGGGCGCCGCCCTCGCCCCGGCCCGCGCCGACATCGGCGTCTCGGCCTACGCGTTCGACCTCGGGCAGGTGCGGCTGAGCACCGGCCGCTTCCTGGACAACCAGAACCGGACCCTGGCCTACCTGCGCTTCGTCGACGTCAACCGGCTCGTCTACAACTTCCGGGCCAACCACCGGCTGTCCACCGCCGGCGCCGCCGCGACCGGCGGCTGGGACGCGCCGACCTTCCCGTTCCGCACCCACATGCAGGGCCACCTGCTGACCGCCTGGGCCCAGGCCTACGCCGTGCTCGGCGACACCACCTGCCGGGACAAGGCCAACGCCATGGTCGCCGCGATGGCCGCCTGCCAGGCCAACAACGCCGCCGCCGGCTTCAGCACCGGCTACCTGTCCGGCTTCCCGGAGTCCGACTTCACCGCCCTGGAGTCCGGCACCCTCAGCAACGGCAACGTCCCCTGGTACTGCATCCACAAGACCCTCGCCGGGCTGCTGGACGTGTGGCGGTACATCGGCAGCACCCAGGCGCGTGACGTGCTCCTCGCCCTCGCGGGCTGGGCCGACTGGCGCACCGGCCGGCTCAGCGCGAGCCAGATGCAGACCACGCTGGGCGTCGAGTTCGGCGGCATGAACGCGGTCCTCACCGACCTGTACCAGCAGACCGGCGACGCGCGCTGGCTCACCGCGGCCCAGCGCTTCGACCACGCGGCCGTGTTCAACCCGCTCGCGTCCAACACCGACCAGCTCAACGGGCTGCACGCCAACACCCAGGTGCCGAAGTGGATCGGCGCCGCCCGCGAGTACAAGGCGACCGGCACCACCCGGTACCGCGACATCGCCGTCAACGCCTGGAACATCACCGTCAACGCCCACACGTACGTCATCGGCGGCAACAGCCAGGCGGAGCACTTCCGCGCCCCCAACGCCATCGCCTCCTACCTGGCCAACGACACGTGCGAGCAGTGCAACACGTACAACATGCTGAAACTCACCAGAGAGCTCTGGCTGCTCGACCCGAACAACGCCGCCTACTTCGACTTCTACGAGCGGGCGCTGCTCAACCATCTCATCGGCGCGCAGAACCCCGCCGACAGCCACGGCCACATCACCTACTTCACCGGCCTGCAGGCGGGCGCCCGGCGCGGCGTCGGCCCGGCGTGGGGCGGCGGCACGTGGAGCACCGACTACGACAGCTTCTGGTGCTGCCAGGGCACCGGCGTCGAGACCAACACGAAGCTGATGGACTCCATCTACTTCTCCAACGGCACCACGCTGACGGTGAACCTGTTCGTGCCGTCGGTGCTCACCTGGAGCCAGCGCGGGATCACGGTCACGCAGACCACCACGTATCCGGTCAGCGACACCACCACGCTGCAGGTCACCGGCAGCGTCGGCGGCTCCTGGACCATGCGGATCCGCATCCCGTCGTGGACCTCGGGCGCGACCGTCAGCGTCAACGGCACCGCGCAGAGCATCGCGACCACACCCGGCACGTACGCGTCGCTGACCCGGTCGTGGACGTCCGGCGACACCGTCACCGTCCGCCTGCCGATGGCCGTGGCGGTCCGGCCCACCAACGACAACGCCAACGTCGTCGCCGTCACCTACGGCCCGGTCGTCCTCGCCGGCAACTACGGCAACACCGCGCTGTCCTCGCTGCCCGCCCTCACCACCTCGTCGGTGACCCGCACCGGCAGCGGCTCGCTCGCCTTCACCGCCACCGCCAACGGCACGAACGTCGGCCTGGGCCCGTTCCAGGACGCGCACGGCTTCAACTACACCGTCTACTGGAGCGCCAACGGCGCATCCTCCGTGCCGAACTACCGGCTGGTCAACGCCGCCAGCGGCCTGGTGCTCGGCGTGCAGAACATGTCCACCGCCGACGGCGGCCTGGCACTGCAGTGGACCGACAACGGCACCGCCGACCACAACTGGGAGCTCGTCGTCGACGGCACCGCCGTCCGCCTCCGCAACCTCAACAGCGGTAAGGTGCTCGGCATCCAGAACATGTCCACTGCCGCGGACGCCGTCGCCCTGCAGTGGGCCGACAACGGCACCGCCGACCATCGCTGGACGATCGTCGACAACGGCGACGGCAACCACAAGCTCCGCAACGTCAACAGCGGCCTGGTCCTGGGCATCCTGGGCAACTCGACCGCCAACGGCGGCCAGGCCGTCCAGACTACCGACGACGGCAGCACCGACAACCTGTGGCGGCTGCTGCCCGGCGGCGCCCGCCGCATCCAGAACCTCGGCAGCGGCCTCGTCCTCGGCGTCACCAACATGTCCACGGCAAGCGGCGCCCTCGTCCTGCAGTGGGGCGACACCGGCACCGCCGACCACCTGTGGACCGCGGTCGCCGACACCGGCGGCTACATCCGTCTCCGCAACGCCAACAGCGGCCTCGTCCTCGGCGTCGAGAACGCCGGCACCGCCAACGGCGCCAGAGCCGTCCAACTCGCCGACACCTCGTCCTCCGATCGGCGTTGGCGGCTGCGGTACGGCGCGAACGGCTACTTCCGCATCCAGGCCGCGAACGGCGGCCGGGTCCTCGGCGTCAACGGCGCCTCCACCGCCCAGGGCGCCCAGGTCCTCATCTGGGACGACAACGGCACCAACGACCACCTCTGGCGCTTCATCTGACCGTGGCCGTGCGTGGCCGGTGCACGTGCCGGCCACGCACGCCACGCGTCAGCGATCGAGCGCGCCGCCGGTGGCCGACCCGAAGTACGCGCGGAGCTTGTCCGCGTACGGCCGCCGCTGCTCAGCCGGGGCGAAATCCTTCTCCGGGTGGGTGAAGTAGAGGTCGTCGCCGGCGTACCGCGGAAACACATGGACGTGGTAGTGCCACCTGTCCTGGTTCCCGGCCGGCTCGTTGTGCTGACGCACCGAGGTCCCGTCGCAGCCGTACGTCCGCCGGACCGCGATCGCGACCTCGCGGACCAGGTCGTGGACCGCGTGACCGTAGCGGGACGGCAGGTCGTACAGGTTCTCGTGGTGCTCGTTCGGCACGACCAGCACGTGACCGCGGTTCCTCGGCCACCATCGCGGCGACACGAACGCGGTGGCCAGCTCGTCGCGCCGCACGACGTCCTCCTGCGTCCGCCGCTCGTCCCCGCCGCCCGCCACCAGCCGGCAGAAGGGGCACTCGTAGTCGTCCGGCGCGTGGTTGAACATGACACCCCTCACGGTCGGCAGGACACGGAGATCATTCTTCCAGCGTCGCATGTGGTTTCCGCCTCACCACCACCCGTGTCGCGGGCATCCGGGGCGGCCGGATGGCTGATCTCACCCGGCGCCCCGTTGCCCGCCGGCGCCGCGGTTCGTACCGTCGCGGCCATGACCGCCTGGACCCTCGCCGTCGCCCGTGACGACCTCGCCCGGACCGTGCTCGCCGAAGGGCCGGTGCCGGACCTGGCCGGCGGTGAGGCGCTGCTGCGGGTCGACCGGGTCGGCATGACAGCCAACAACGTCACCTACGCCGTGCTCGGCGAGTCGATGCGCTACTGGGAGTTCTTCCCGCATCGCGACCCCGGCCTGGGACTGGTGCCGCTGTGGGGCTTCGCGGAGGTGGCGGCGTCGACGGTACCGGGTGTCGAGCCCGGCCAGCGCGTGTACGGCTACCTGCCACCCGCCAGTCACCTCGTCGTGCGGCCGGTGCGGATCGACGGGACCGGGTTCCGCGACGGTGCCGGGCACCGGGCCGCGCTGCCGTCGCCGTACAACGCGTACCGCCTGACCACGGGCGACCCGGTGTACCGCGCCGACCAGGAGGACCTGCTGGTGCTGTTCCGGCCGCTGTTCTTCACCTCGTTCATGCTCGCCGACCAGCTGCTGGACAACGACTGCCACGGAGCGGCCGCCGTCCTGCTGTCCTCGGCGTCGAGCAAGACCGCCTACGCCGCCGCGTTCGAACTGCGGGGCCGCGGCGCTCGCGTGATCGGGCTGACCTCGCCGGGCAATGTCGCCTTCACCGGGTCGCTCGGCTGCTACGACCAGGTCGTGTCCTACGACGACGTCGCCACGCTCGACGCGGTGCCCGCCGTCTACCTGGACCTGTCCGGATCGCCCGCCACCCGGGCGGCGGTCCGCGCCCACTTCGGCGACCGGCTCGTCCGCGACGTGGCGGTCGGGCTCACCGCCCAGATCCCGAACGCCGACGCCGCCGGCCAGGTCTTCTTCGCCCCCGACCAGATGCGCAAGCGGACCGCCGACTGGGGCCGCGAGGGCCTCGACCGCCGCTTCGCCGAGGCGTGGCGCCGTTTCGCCGCGGCCGCCGCCGGCTGGGTCGACGTCGAGACCGGCGAGGGCCCGGAGGCGCTGCGCGCCGCCTGGCTCGACGTGCTCGCCGGCCGCGCCGCCCCCCGCTCCGGCCGGATCGTCCGCCTTACATGACCCCACCGCCAACCCGATCCCACCGGGAGGCGCCCGAAGGAACCAGGCCAGACACGGGACAGCGGTGCCTCGATCTCACCGCCCGCTGGTCTGTCGCCCCGGACCCGCTGCTCCGACCTGACCACCTGTGCCTCTGACTGCGATGCCTCTGATCCCGGGTGCTCTGACCGCCTCGGCCTCTGCTCGCTGGGCGCTCCGGTCTCGAGAGGCTGTGGTCGCGGGAGTCTGATCGGGTCCGCCGCCGGCCGGCCTCGGCCCCTTGACCGCGGCGGCTTCTGATCGCCTCGGGCGTCCGGCCGGGGCTTCTGACCGCGGCTGGCCGTCCGACCGGCGACCCAACCGGCGCAGGCGCCTGACACCGGGAAGCCGGCCGGTCAGGAGTGGGACAGCTCCGTGATGCGGCGAAGCAGGAGGCCTTCGCGCAGGGCCCAGGGGCAGACGTCGACGTGGTCGATGTCGAGGGCTTCCATGGTGGCGGCGGCGATGACCGCGCCGGCGAGGAGCTGGCGGGAGCGGCTCGCGGCGACGCCGGGCAGGGCGGCGCGCTCCTCGGGGCGCATCGCGGTGAGCCGGGGGATCCAGTCGTGCAGGCCGCGCAGCGTGAGCCGGCCCTCGGCGCCCGCGACCCTGGCGAGCTGCTTGAACGTCTTCGACGTCGCGACCTGCAGCGCGCCGGCGGGCACGGCCGACGCATACGGCCGGACGGAGCGCAGCACGTGCCGGTGGACGGCCTCGACGTCGCGGCGGCGGGCGGGATGGCAGGGGAGCATGGTGCGGGTGATGCGGGCCGCGCCGAGGGGCAGCGACACCGCGAACCCGGGCTGCTCGCCGGATCCGGCCGCGATCTCGGTCGTCGCGCCGCCGATGTCGAGCAGGAGCAGCGGGGCGGCGGGTGCGCCGGGCGCGCCGGAGGAGTCGCCGAGCCAGCGCCGGACGGCGAGGAACGTCACGCGGGCCTCGTCCTCGCCGCTGAGCGAGCGCAGCTCGATGCCGGTGACCTCGCGGACCCGGTCGCGGATCTCCTCGACGTTGGTGGCGTCGCGGATCGTCGCCGTGGCGAGGGGGATCAGGTCGGTGACGGCGTGCCGGCGGGACGCGTCGACGGTCTCGGTGATGGCGGACACCAGCCGGTCCACGGCCTCGTCGGACAGCGCACCGTCCGCGTCGACGGAGTCGGCGAGCAGCGTCGGCGCCTTGAGCCGGAACACCGACTGCGGCGGGCCTCCCGGGTGGGCGTCAACCACGTGTAGGTGCGCGGTGTTGGAGCCCACGTCAAGCACGGCCAATCGCATCGGCTCCCCCTTCTCCCCGCGCGAGCTCGCCCGGTACCCCGTCATTGTCCCACCGAAACATCACAACCCTGTTGCCGGCAACAGTCAGATCTGCGGCAGTGTCCACTGTGGACTACGTCGAAGGAACGTGACCCAGATTCACGATGCAGAACCGGTTCCCGTCAGGGTCGGCGAGCACCACGAAGTCGGGGTCGGCCGGAAAGCTGTCCCAGTCCACACGGGACGCGCCGAGCGACTCCAGCCGCGCCGCCTCGGCCGACTGCTGCGCGGCGTCGGCGACGTGCAGGTCCAGGTGGATCCGCGGGTGGGCCTGCGGGGCAGTGACGTTGCGCTGCAGCGCGATCGGCGTGCCGACGCCGTCCGGTGGCACCAGGATCGTCGCGGCACCACCGAACCCGGTCTCGTGCCGACGGTACCCTACCGCCTCCTGCCAGAAGCGGGTGGCCCGCGCCACGTCGTCGACGCCGAGGACGATCGCACCAACTGTCAGCATCCGCGTCATTGTGCCAGCCGCGTCGAGGCGACCCAGCGCACCGTGGGGTCGTTGTCGCTCATGTACCGCCGGAGCACCGGCCCCGCCGCGACCCGGTCCAGGTGGCTGAGGATGACGGCGACCCGCTGCCGCACGACGGGGTCGGGGTCGTCGGCGAGGCCGAGCACCAGCGGCGCCCACCGGCCCCGGTCCCGGGTCGCGAACAGCGCGCTCACGGCCTCCGCCCGCACCGCCGCCACGTCGTCGCGCAGCAGCTCCGCGAGTCGCCGGGCCGCCAGGGGGTCGGCGTCGACGGCCGCGCCGAGGGCCTTGGCGGCGGAGAGCCGGTTGCCGGGCGAGGGATCGGCGGCGAGCACCAGGAGTGGGTCGAGGTCGTCGAGGCGGGCGAGCGCGGCCCGGGCGTGTTCGCGGACGGAGCGTTCGGTGTCGTCGGCGAGGCGGCGCAGCAGGGTCACCGCGGCGGCCCCGCCGAGCCGGCCGAGCGCGTTCGCCACCGCCGCCCGCACCTGCGGCGACGGGTCGTCGGCGGCCGGGGTGAGGTCGGTGACGGCGCCGGGCCGCCCGGACCGTCGCAGCGACTCGACCGCCGCCGCCCGGGTCTCCTCGAACGGGCTGCGCAGCGCCTCGACCAGCGCCGCGTACGCCGCGTCGTGCCGCACCGCGAGGTCGAGCTGCCCGGCGGCGCTCAACCGGACCGACCGGTCCGTGTCGTGGAGGGCCGCGGCGAGCAGGTCGATGTCCTTCGGGCCCGGCAGGTGCCCGAAGGCGTGCAGCCCGACCCGCCGCCGCTCGACGCTGCCGTCGGTGGCGTACTCGGTCACCAGCCGGCGCCCGCGCGAGGGGTCGGCCCGCAGCAGCTCGGCGATGGTGTTGTCCAGGTCCACCTGGCTGTCGCAGAGGTCGCGGGCCGCGGCCTCCAGCAGCGCCGGCAGCGCGTCCGGGCCGGCGATCGCCGCGAGCACCGAGGCGATCAGGTCCCGGCCGGCGGGGTTGCCCTCGTCGAGGAACCGGGCAAGGTGCGCGTGCAGCTCCGGCACCAGCGAGGTGTCGCCGGACCCGGCCAGCGCGTCCAGGGCCGCCGCCAAGGCGCCGGCTTCCACGGGATCGGCGTCCAGCGGGCCGTTCGTGAGCTCCGCGAACTCGGCGGCGGCGTGGCGGAGCACGGTGGCGAGGGCGGCCCGGGTGTCGGTCACCCGCGCCACCCTGCCACAACGGGGGTGGGTCGCGCGTCAGGCCTTCGGGGCCTCGAAGACGAGCATCGCGTCCGCCGGGGGCTCGCCGTAGATGGAGCGGACGGTGGCCTCGTCGAAGCGGGTCTCGTCGGCGACGTTGACGAAGTCGCGGATCGCGGTGCCGGTGCAGTACGTGTCGGCGAGCGGCGCGCCGCGGCGGGCGACGACGTCGGGGACGTGCACGGTGCGGAAGTCGACGCTGTAGCGGGCGAGGCCCGACGTGTTCGGGGTCGACCGGTGCAGGTGGGCGCCGGAGAACAGCAGCACCTGGCCGGGCGCGGGCAGCACGACCAGCTCGTTGGGCGGGTTGTGGTCGGTGGCGCCGGGGCGGACCTGGGCCTCCCGCTTGACCGACGCGGCGGTGGTGAGCCGGCCGACGTTGTTGGCGTAGTAGTCGAAGTCGCCGGAGTTGTTCGCGACCGGCGCGTTGAAGCGGTCGAGGTCGAAGGACATCGCGTTGGTGTCGCGGGCCGGGAAGATCGGCAGCCACCAGTTGAGCTGCTGGTTGGGCGCGGAGTACCAGACGTCGCGGTGCCACGGGAAGGCGAACGCGACGCCCGTGGTCAGGTGGCCGACAGGGAACGAGGTGCGGGGCTTCGGCACGTCGAAGTGGGTCTCCTCGGCGGTGAAGCCGGCCTCCTCGATGATGTTGCGGACCAGCTTCTTGGACCGCTCGTCGTGGATGAACCGCGGCTTCCACGGCCCGAGCAGGGTGGCCATCGCGGCCGGCTCGAAGTGCTCGTGGGCGTGCTCCGGGTCGTGCGGAGCGAAGAGCTCGGTCAGCTGCTGCCGGGCGTGGTCGACGAACTTCGCCACGGACGGCAGCTTCGTCATGACCAGAAGGTGACCGTCATACAGGCGTTGGCGGAGCACCTCGGGCGTTGCCTGCAGGTCGACGTGAACGGCCATCTGTCTTCCTCCCCGGAGAAGCATTCGCAGGTGAGCGTAGGCATCCGCCGCGCCGAGTGACACCCGGGTCCCCATCTCGGTGCCGGTTCGTCAGGTTTCTGACTCAACGTGACCGGCGAAGATCGATTTTGGCAAATGGATGGCAAACGATTGCCGTCGCCGTCGGGGCGTCACTACCGTCCGAGGCACATGTCCCCACCCCGCCAACCGAGGGAGATGCATCAATGCCCCATGCCCCCAGCAGGGCGGCGAAAGCCCTGCTCAGTGCGGTGCTCATGCTCGGCGGCACGGTCGCCGTCATCGGTGCCACCGCGGGCGCGGCGCACGCCGCCTGCGGCACGACCAACGTCGCGCTCAACAAGCCCGCCACCTCCTCGTCCAACGAGAACGGCAACCTGACCCCCAACAAGGCCGTCGACGGCAACACCGCGACCCGGTGGTCCAGCGCCTTCAGTGACCCGCAGTGGTTGCAGGTCGACCTCGGTGCGGTCACCGACGTCTGCCAGGTCGTCATCACCTGGCAGACGTCCTACGCCAGGGCGTTCAGCGTCGAGGTGTCGCCGACCGGCGCGGCCGGCAGCTGGACCTCGATCTACTCGACCACCACCAGCACCGGCGGCACGCAGACGCTCACCGTCAGTGGCAGTGGCCGCTACCTGCGCGTGTACGGCACGCAGCGGGCCAACAACTACGGCTACTCCATCAAGGAGCTCGCGGTCTACAGCGGCACGCCGGTCGAGCCGCCGGTCTGCCCGACGCAGCCGGCGAACCCGACCCTGCCGCCGAACTTCATCGTGTTCGACCCGTCGATGCCGGCGAGCACCATCCAGGCCCGCGTCAACGAGGTCTTCACGGCGCAGGAGTCCAACCAGTTCGGTGCGCAGCGCTACGTGCTGGCGTTCCAGCCCGGCACGTACAGTGGCATCAACGTCAACACGGGCTTCTACACCTCCGTGATCGGCCTGGGTCGCGACCCGGACGACGTCGTCATCAACGGCGACGTGACGGTGGACGCGGGCTGGTTCGGCGGCAACGCGACGCAGAACTTCTGGCGCTCGATCGAGAACCTGTCGATCGTGCCGAGCAACGCCAACAACGGTGACCGGTGGGCGGTGGCGCAGGCCGCGCCGATGCGGCGGGTGCACATCCGCGGCAAGCTCAACCTGGCCCCCAACGGCTACGGCTGGGCCAGCGGCGGCTACATCGCCGACAGCAAGATCGACGGCAGCGTCGGGCCGTATTCGCAGCAGCAGTGGTACACCCGCGACAGCTCGATCGGCGGCTGGGTCAACGGCGTGTGGAACATGGTGTTCTCCGGCGTGCAGGGCGCCCCGGCGAACAGCTTCCCGAGCCCGCCCTACACCGTCCTGCCCACCACCCCGGTGATCCGTGAGAAGCCCTACCTGTACCAGTCGGGCGGCGCCTACAACGTGTTCGTGCCGAACCTGCGCACCAACGCGGCCGGCACCACCTGGTCGGGCGGCTCGACGCCGGGCACGTCGATCCCGCTGAGCAGCTTCTACGTCGTGCAGCCCGGCGCGACCGCCGCGTCGATCAACGCGGCCCTCGCCTGCGGCCGGCACCTGTTCTTCACCCCGGGCATCTACCACCTGAACCAGACGCTCAACGTGACCAACCCCAACACGGTCATCCTGGGTGAGGGGTACCCGACGCTCATCCCGGACAACGGCGTCAACGCGATGACCGTCGCCGACGTCGACGGGGTGAAGATCGCCGGGGTGCTCTTCGACGCCGGCACGGCCAACTCCGACACGCTGCTCACGATCGGCCCGGCCGGCTCGGGCGCGAGCCACGCCACCAACCCGACCACCGTGCAGGACGTGTTCTTCCGCATCGGCGGCGCCGGCCCCGGCAAGGCGACCAACAGCCTGGTGGTCAACTCCGACAACACGATCATCGACCACATCTGGGCCTGGCGCGCCGACCACGGCGCCGGTGTGGGCTGGACCGTCAACACCGCCGACACCGGGCTGATCGTCAACGGCGACGACGTCTCCGCCTACGGCCTGTTCGTCGAGCACTACCAGAAGGACGAGGTGGTCTGGAACGGCCAGGGCGGCCGGACGATCTTCTTCCAGAACGAGATGCCGTACGACCCGCCGAGCCAGTCCGCCTGGCGGACCGGGGCGCGCGGCTACGCCGCGTACAAGGTGGCGAACAGTGTGACGACCCACGAGGCGTGGGGGATGGGCAGCTACTGCAACTTCAACGTGGAGTCCACGATCGTCGCCGAGCACGGCTTCGAGACCCCGGTCACCGCCGGCGTGAAGTTCCACGACCTGCTCACGGTCTCACTCGGCGGCAAGGGCACGATCGCCCACGTCATCAACACCACCGGCGGCCCGGCGCAGGGGCAGAACACGGTCCCCGTGTACCTGGTCAGCTTCCCGTGACCGATTTCTGTTAACACCGTTTGACATTTCCGCTCCATCGACGTACAACACTGTGAGAGCGCTCTCAGCAGGCTTGCCCGGGTCGGCCGCCACCGGCCCGGGCAGGTTCCTCATGACCGCGCAGACAGGGCCCGTCCGGCATGGGAGCGCCGGGCGGGCCCATTCAAGTCGGGTCAGGCCTACCTTGTCGCTGCCGCCGCCGGTGTACGGACGTCCTCCTGGACGGCGGTGACCGCGGGCGGGACCCGGCCGGGCCACCAGGCGGCCTTCCCGAGCAGGGTCATCGTCGCCGGGACCAGCAGCATCCGGACCACGGTCGCGTCCAGCACGATCGCCACGACCAGGCCCAGGCCGATCTCCCGGATCGGGGCGAACCCGCCGACCAGGAACCCGGCGAACACCACCACGAGCAGCAGCGCCGCCGACGTGACGATCCGGCCGGTCTCCTGCAGCCCGACCGCCACCGACCGGCGGGAGTCCGCGCCGGTGAGCCGGTGCTCGCGGATGCGGGCGAGCAGGAACACCTCGTAGTCGACCGACAGGCCGAACGCGATCGCCGCCACCAGGACCGGCACGGTCAGGTCGATCATGCCGAGGTCGCCGCGCTCCTGGAACACCAGCGTCACCACGCCCAGCGCCGCGCCGATGCTCAGGACGCTGGTGACGACCGCCTTCACCGGCAGCAGGACCGACCGGGTGAACGCGGCCAGCAGCGCGATCGTCGCCGCGACCACCACCAGCGCGGCGATCGGGCCGTAGTCGGCCAGCATCCCCCGGTAGTCGACGAGCTGGGCCGCGGCGCCGGTCACGAGCACCTCGAACGGCGCCGGCACGTCCCGCACCGCGTTCACCGTCGCCCGGCCCTCCGGGGTCTCGGGGCGGTGGGCGGGCGCGGCCCGTACCAGAGCGACCGTCGCCGACAGGGGTTCGACCTCGACCTTCGTCACGCCCGGGACCGCCCGGACGCGCTCGGCGAACTGCACTGTCGCCGGGTCGGTGGCGGAGGCGCGGACCACGGCGACGATGTCGCCCGGCCCGACGAGCTCGGGGAAGTGCGCGGCCAGCTGGTCGTGCTGTTGTCGGGTCTGCGTCGAGGCCGGCAGCGCCCGCGCGTCGCTGTTGCCCAGGCGCATGTCCAGGGCCGGGACGGCCAGGGCGAGCAGCCCGGCCGCGGTCACCACGGTGGTCAGCAGCGGCCGGCGCTGCACGGCGACCGCGATCCTGCCGAAGACGCCGTCGCCCGCTCGGGGCTTCGCGGGCTTGACCCGCCGGCCGACGAGCGCCAGCACCGCCGGCAGCAGCGTGAGCACCGCGACCATGTTGACCAGCACGACGCCCGTACCGGCGAGACCCATCGACCGCAGGAACGCGTCGGGGAACACGGCGAGCCCCAGCAGGCTGGCGGCGACCGTCAGGCCGGTGACCGCGATCGTGCGGCCCGCCTTGTCCACGGCCGCGGCGAGCGCCTCCTTGACGTCGCCGGTGTTCGCGCGCTCGGTCCGGAACCGGCTGATCAGCAGCAGCCCGTAGTCGACGGCGAGACCGACGCTGAGCATCGTGGCGACCTGGATCGCGTAGACGGAGATGTCGGTGCCGAAGCTGAGCGCGTAGAGCAGCCCGAACGTGCCGCCGATCCCGGCGAGCGCGACCAGCAGCGGCATCGCCCCGGCGAGCAGCCCGCCGAACACCACCACGAGCAGCACCAGCACGACCGGCATCGTGTAGAGCTCGGCCCGCTGCACGTCGGACTGGGCCTGCCCGCCGAACTCCGCGTCGGTGAGCATCCCGCCGGTGACGGTCACGTCCGCCGACCGCAGCCGGTCCGCGACCTTCTGCGCTACGACGGCGTCCTTGACCGTCACCTGCAGCAGCGTCGCCTGACCGTCGGTGGCCGGCAGCGGCGCACCGACCTGGCTGACCCCGTCGAACCCCTGCACGTCGGCGAGCGCCGCCGTCAGGTCCACCCCACCGGTCGCCACCACCGTCAGCTGCGCCGGCTGCGGCCCGGCGGCCTCGTCCCGCAGCTTCAGGGCCCGCTCGGTCTCCGACCCGGGCACGGTCGCGACCTGCGCGGTCAGCTTCATGAACACCCCGCCGCCGACGCCGAACCCCACGGCGACGACCGCCACCCAGAACACGATGACCATCACGGGCCGGCGCAACGCCAGCGCTGTCAACATCCGGAACATGCCGACGATATTGGTCGCGGCGACCGTGCCGGCACCTCGCCGTGGGGAGCGGTCTTCGCCCTCCCTCTCAGGAGTGAGGCGGCGTCAGAGCTCGTCCCAGGGGACGTCCTGCAGCGTCTGCCGTACGCCGGCCATGAGGGCCTCGTCGACGGCGAAGACGTGCTCGTCGACGGCTGAGACGGCGGCGACGCCGATGGAGTTGGTGACGAACGCGGCGGTGTAGAGCGGCAGGTCCTCGAGGGTGACGGTGGCGCGGCGGGAGGGCAGGAGCGGTTCGAGGAGCTGCATCGTGATGCCCGGCAGGGCGGGGGCGTCCGGCCAGACGACGTGCGTGCCGTCGAAGAACGCGATGTTGTGGACCGCCGCCTCGGTGATCTCGCCCTCAGGGGTGGTGAGCAGCGCATCGTCGAAGCCGTGCTCGACCGCGGCCCTGCCCCAGTAGATCTGGCCGAAGCCGCCGAGGTGCTTGATGTGCGCGACCGGGCGCTGGTACGGCACGGACATCAGCCGCAGCGGCGTGGGTGACGGGTAGGCGGGCGGGCGGACGGCGACGAGCACCGACAGCGGGCCGCCCGGGCTCGGTTGATAGACGTTGACCCGCACGGCGGCGTCCGGGGTGTCGCGGACGGCGTGGCGCAGCAGCGAGCGGGCGTGCTCCGGCTCCAGGGCGGTGTCGAACAGGGCGAGCGACGCCGACGCGAGGCGGCTCAGGTGCAGGCCGAGGCCCTGCACGCGGCCGGAGCGGACCTGCAGCGCGGTCAGGTGCCCGTAGTTCACCAGCGCCGGGAAGTACAGCTCCTCAGGCGTTGGCGAGTGCCCGTCGATCTCCAGCCGGATCAGACCGTCCATGATCGCCCACCATAGTCCGCAGGACCTGCTCCAGATCGATGCGGGGCAGCATCCGGCCGTCGATCTTCACCAGCGGGCTGCCGGCGAGGCTGACGGGCGCGCCGGGGTCGGTGCCGGTCCGGCGCTCCTCCCACGCGGACTCCTCGATGGCGCGCAGCTGCGGCACGATGAAGCCGGCGCGGGCGTCGCCGGCCTCGACGAGCAGCACGCGGGCGGTCGCCTCGTCGACCTCGAGGTGCCCGCCGAGCAGGCCGGTCAGGCAGAACAGCGGCACCGACGCCCGCTGGTGGGTGAAGACGCCGCGCAGCGGGCCGCCGCCGACGAAGGGGATGACGTCGGTGGGGTACGGCACGATCTCGCTGATCTGGGTCAGCGGCGTGGCGAGCTCGACGCCGGCGTCGTACGTGAGGAACTTCCGCACGCTGGTCTCGATCGCGCGGCCGTCGAAGCGCGGGTCGGCCGCCTCGGGGCGCTCGGCGACGCGGGTCACGGGCGGCGCGCCACCGACGGGGGTGCCGAGCGCGGCGATCGTGCCGAGGTCCTCGTCCGCCCGCAGCGCCGCGCCGTCGAGCACCAGGTAGGAGCCGCCCTCCTGGCCGGGCAGGATCCCGATGGCGTGGCCCGCGGCGGGCAGGCCGAACCCGGGCATCGGGAGCACGTCGGCGTCCGGCACGGCGATGATGCTGACGACCTCCGTGACGGCGAACGCGAGCAGCCCCCGCTCGAACGACAGCGACACGCCGCGCTTGACGTCGACCGGGGTGAGCGCGCCGAGGCCCAGCACGGCGAGGGTGTCGACCGTCGGCACGAACCGGTCGCCGAGCTGGACGACGCCGTGGATCGTGGGGCCGTCCAGCGGCGAGGACTTGAGCACCAGCTCCGGCACCACCGAGTGGATGTGCGACACGTCGACGGCCAGGCCGATCTCGCCGCAGCGCAGCAGCATCATCATGCGCCGGCCGCCGGCGGAGATCCCCGCCGCCGCCTGCTGCGCCTGGGCGACCGCGCCGCTCGGCCCGCCGGTGTCGGCGGCGAGGACCATGCCCGGGGTGTGCTTCACCGCGGCGCAGTCCAGGACGCTGACGACGGCGCTGTCGTCGGGCCGCTCGAACGTGCGGCTGAACAGCGGCAGGTCGGCGTTGACGCTGATGTCCAGGTGCGCGTCGTCCTCGATGAGGACGACGCCGCGGACCACGTTGGCGAGCAGGCCGAACACCGACCCGTCGTAGGTGACGACCACGACGACCTCGGCGCCGGTGGCCTCCCGGCGGCCCAGCAACAGCCGCAGGTCCAGCACCGGGATCACCTGGTGACGCAGGTTGACGGCGCCGACGAGGCCGGGCGCGACGGCGAGCAGCGGGTCGAACGCGGCGGGGCACGGGATCACCTCGCGCAGCTCCGACAGCGGCAGCGCCACCTGCACGTCGGCGACGGTGAACACCCCGTAGAGGGTCCCGGTCATGACTGTTCGGTGGGCGCGGCGCCGATCAGGTCGCCGATCAGGGTGTTCACGGTCTTCGACGTCTCCTGCTGGTGGCGGGTCGACGTGACGATCTGGTGGATCGACTCGGAGGTCTTGCCGACGCTGCGCAGGATCTCCTCGAACGCGTCCTGGGCCCGGTGCGCCACCTGCGCGCCCTGGTTGATCCGGGTCGCCGACTCCACGATGAGCCGGCTGATCTCCCGCGCCGACTCCGAGGACCGCTCGGCCAGCTTGCGCACCTCACCGGCGACGACGGAGAACCCGACGCCGTGCTCGCCGGCGCGGGCCGCCTCGATCGAGGCGTTGAACGCCAGCAGGTTCGTCTGCGACGCGATCTCGCCGATGACCTGCACGATCGCCGCGATCTGGTCGGAGGAGCGCTCCATCAGATCGATGGCGTCGATCGACTTGCGCAGTTCCTCGAAGCCGCGCTGCGCGTTGGACTGGGTCTGCCCGGCCAGCTCGCTGGCGTGGCCGGCGTTGCCGACGATCTGCGCGATCGACGTCGACAGGTCGTCGATGGCGCCGCTCATCTCCCTGGTCTTCGTGGTGAGCCGGTGCTCCAGGGTGATCTGCTCGGTGATGTCCTGCGCGTACTTGACGACCTTCACCGGCTCGCCCTTGAGGTTGAAGATCGGGTTGTACGTGGCCTGCAGGTACACGTCGCGGCCGTACTTGCCGACCCGGTGGAACCGGCCCGCGAGGAACTCGCCGCGGCTCAGCCGCAGCCAGAAGTCCCGGTACTCGGGCGAGGTGATGTAGTCCTGGGTGCAGAACATGCTGTGGTGCTGCGTCACGATCTCGCGCAGCGTGTAGCCCATGGTGCGCAGGAAGTTGTCGTTGGCGGTCAGGATGTTGCCCTCGAGGTCGAACTCGGCGACCGCCTGCGCCCGGTCCATCGCGGTGACCTTGCCCTCGAACTCGGCGTTGCGCAGCCGCGACTCCGTCACGTCCGCCGCGAACTTCACGATCTTGTACGGCTGGCCGTCGAGGTCGAGGATCGGGTTGTAGGACGCCTGGATCCAGATCTCCCGGCCGTCCTTGGCGATCCGCTTGTACTCGCCGGTGTCGTACTCGCCGCGCCGCAGCCGCCCCCAGAACTCCTCGTACTGCTCCGAGGCCGCCTCCGCGGGCTCGACGAAGATCCGGTGATGCTTGCCGCGCAGGTCGTCGATGGTGTAGCCGAACAGGTCCAGGAAGTTGCGGTTGGCGTCCAGGACGATGCCCTTGGGGTCGAACTCGATGACCGCCTGGGCCCGGTTCAGCGCCGCCACCTTGCCCTCGAACTCGGCGTTGCGCGACTTCTGCGCGGTGACGTCGGTGGCGTACTTGACGATCTTGTAAGGGTGGCCCTCCAGGTCGAAGATCGGGTTGTACGTCGCCTGCAGCCACACCTCCTTGCCGCCCTTGCCGATCCGCTTGTACTCGCCGGTCTGGAACTCGCCGCGCGAGAGGGCCTCCCAGAACGCCCGGTACTCGTCGCCGCCGACCTGCGCCGGGTCGACGAACATCCGGTGGTGCCTGCCGCGCACCTCGTCGACGTTGGTGTAGCCGGTGAGGTGCAGGAAGTTGCGGTTCGCATCGACGATCGTGCCGTCGAGGTCGAACTCGATGACCGCCTGCGCCCGGTCGATCGCGGTGACCTTGCCCTCGTACTCGGCGTTGCGGTGCTTCGATGCGGTGATGTCGGTGGCGTACTTGACGATCTTGTACGGGCGGCCCTCCAGGTCGAGGATCGGGTTGTAGGACGCCTGCAGCCACACCTCCCGGCCGTTCTTGCCGATCCGCCGGTACTCGCCGGCCTCGTAGCGGCCCTTGGCGAGCTTCTGCCAGAAGTTTCGGTAGCCGGTGCCACGGGCCTCGTCCTCGGGGACCAGCATCTTGTGGTGCTGCCCGATCAGCTCGTCGGCGGTGTAGCCGGTGGCGTCGAGGAAGTGCTTGTTGACCTGCCGGATCGTGCCGTCGAGCTCGAACTCGATGACCGCCTGCGCCCGGTCGACCGCGGCGACCTTGCCCTCGAACTCGACCGTACGCAGCTTCTGGTCGGTCACGTCCATCGCGTACTTGATGATCTTGTACGGGCGGCCCTCCAGGTCGAGGATCGGGTTGTAGCTCGCCCGCAGCCACACCTCCCGGCCGCCGCGCCCGACCCGCTTGAACTCCCCGCTCTCCGACTCCCCGCGGACCAGCCGCTCCCAGAACTTGCCGTACTCGGCGCTGTTGGCGAACGCCTCGTCGACGAACATCCGGTGGTGCCTGCCGACCACGTCACCGAGCGAGTAGCCGGTCAGGTTCAGGAAGTTCTCGTTGGCGCCGATGACCTCGCCGTTGAGGTCGAACTCGACCACCGCCTGCGCCCGGTCGACCGCCGTGTAGCGCCCGCGCAGCTCCGCCAGGACGCGCCGGTCGTCGGTGATGTCGTACGCGGTGAGCAGGATCGCGTCCGGCTCCCTGCCCGCGCCGCGCACCGGCCCGCTGTTGAACCGCAGCCACCGCTGCCGCCCGCCGCTGTCGACGATCGACGTCACCTGCTCCAGGAACCGCCCCGCCCGCGCGCTGTCCAGGAGCTGGTCCATGATCTGCGACTGCAGGTGCCAGACCTCCTCCAGCCGCTTGCCGGCCAGGTCCGCCGGCGGCAGGTCGGTCGTCTCCAGCACCCGGTCGTTCACGGACACGACCGTGCCGTTCTTCGCGTTCAGCACCACGATCATGCGTTCCTGCACCAGCAGGCTCAGTGATGCCTCCGAGAGCGCCGGCGTGTGGCTGTCGTTCACGAGGCTGATCGGTTCCGGCACGGTTGCTCCTCGGGTGCGCTTCGACCTGATCTTCGGCCGCCGCCCACCCGCCTTGAGAGGAACCATTCTTACGACTGAGGCGCCCAGACCGGGCGCCGATGACAATGGCTGCCATGCGCATCCGGGCCGTGGACATCCTGATCACCGTCGCGGTCACCGCCGCCAGCGTGTATCCGGCGGTGCTGTGGGGCACGACCCTGGACGTCGCGCTGGCCCTGGTCGCGTCCGTGCCGCTGCTGTGGCGCCGGCAGGCCCCGATCCTCGTCGCGCTCGCCTGTGGCGTCGGCACCACCTGGCTCTCGGTCACCGACCACCTGTTCGACCAGCCCTATGGCCAGCTCGTGGCCACCTACACGTGGGCCGAGCTCGCCACGCCCGGATGGCGGCTGTTCGCCGCCGCCGGCACCGCCATCGGGGTCACCGTGTCCCTCGTCGTGCCGCAGGAGAGCCCGCCGTCCTTCGCCTATGTCGGGATGATGTTCGTTGCCGCCTATGCGCTCGGCACCGGCATGCGGGCCCGCCGCGACCGGATCGCGTTCCTGGAGGAGCGCACGCTGCGCCTCACCGAGGAGCAGGCCGGCGCGGCCACCGCCGAGCGGGCGCGGATCGCCCGCGACATGCACGACGTCCTCGCCCACTCCGTCGGCCTGATGGTCGTGCAGGCCGAGGGCGGCGCATCGGTCGTGCGCACCGACGCGGTGCGCGCCGAGGCGGCCTTCGACGCGATCGCCGACACCGGCCGCGAGGCGCTCGTGCAGCTGCGCCACGCCCTCGGCGTCCTGCGCGACGAGCGCCCCGAGACGCCCGGCCTCGACGCCGTCCCGTCGCTGGTCGAGCGCGCCCGCCGGACCGGCCTCGACGTCACCCTCACCCGCGACGCCGTCCCGCCTGTACCGGCCGAGGTCGGCGCGACCGCGTTCCGGGTCGTGCAGGAGGCCCTCACCAACGCGGTCAAGCACGCCGGTGCGCGTCATGTCGCCGTGGAGCTGGCCGCGGAAGGCCCGTCCTTACGCGTCCGGATCCGTGACGACGGCCGCGGCGGCACCCCCAAACCCGGCGGCCACGGCCTGTCCGGGATGGCGGAGCGGGTCGCGGCGGCCGGCGGCACCCTGCGGACCGGGCCCGCCGATCCGGGCCCGGGCTTCGAGGTGTCCGCGCTGCTGCCGGCCGTGGCCGGTTGACCCGCGTGCGCTCCCCGGCGGCCTCGATCCCGGACGGAGGGGTCTCGGGCCGGCCCGGGAAGTCGTCGCGCGGGGTCGTGGAGGCCCGCGGGGCCACCAGCCATGACCTGGACGAGCGGCGGCCTGCGTGCCGGTGGGCCGGGACCGCTCCGCGATCCACCTCTACCGTGCCGGGCAGGGCGGCCGGCCGCCCTGCTGTGCGCCGTCGGAGGTTCTGCCAGCCGAGCGTCGGGGCCGCTGCCGGTCGCGTCGGCGCCGCGGGGTCTCGAGGCGGTGGCCTGTCCGGGTCGGGGCGTGCCGGGGCGGACCGGTTGAGCGGCGTGCGCTGCGTGCCGGCCGGCGGGCCCGTGTGCGACGGCGTGTGCGTGTCGCCGTCCTGGCGGCCGGGTGCCGTCGCGTCCGGTGGCGTTGCCGGCACAGACGGCGATGACCTGCCCGGATCGGCCGCCGGGGCGCTGCGATGGCCGTGCTGCCCGCCGGGTGTCGTGGCCGCTGCCCGGTCGAGTCCGGCGCGGGTAGGTTGACGGCTGTGCTCAATGTCGTGGTCGCCGACGATCAGGCCCTCGTGCGTGACGGCCTGTGCATGATCCTGTCCTCCCAGCCCGACATCACCGTCGTCGCGGAGGCCGCCGACGGCGTCGAGGCCGTGGCCGCCGCCCGCGCGCACCACCCCCACGTCGTCCTCATGGACGTGCGCATGCCCAACCTCGACGGCATCGGCGCCACCCGGGAGATCAGCGCCTGTTCACCGGCGACGCGCGTGCTCGTCCTCACCACGTTCGACCTCGACGAGTACGTCTACGACGCGCTGCGTGCCGGCGCCTCCGGCTTCCTGCTCAAGGACATGCACCGCACGGAGCTGGTCGCCGCCGTGCGGACCGTCGCCGCGGGGGAGTCGCTGCTCGCGCCGACCGTCACGCGCCGCCTCATCGCCGACGTCCTGCGCCAGCGGGCACCCGTCGTCGCGACGCTCGCCCCGCTCGCCGCCCTCACCCCGCGCGAGCTGGACACGCTGCGCCAGGTCGCCCGCGGCCTGTCCAACGCCGAGATCGCCGCGGAGCTGTTCGTCACCGAGCACACCGTCAAGACCCACGTCTCGAGCCTCCTGTCCAAGCTCGGCCTCCGCGACCGTGTGCAGGCGGTCGTCGTCGCATACGAGTCCGGGCTGGTCCGCCCCGCAGCCCCGCTGTGAGACGTGTGTAGCGTGTGGTCGGTGGATCTGCGTTCCGGCACCCTGGAAGACCGCGAGGAGCTGCTGTACGAGCTGCTCGACCGGGCACCCGTCGACCCCGCCGCGGCGGAGACGGTCCGCGCCGTCGTGCGCGACTACCAGGATCATCACCGGTCGCTGTACACCAGAGCCCTGAACCGCGCGGACGCCTTCGTCGACGCGTCGCTGCGCGAACCGCTGCTCGCGGCGCTCGCCGACACCCGCTACAACTGCCAGGCGTGGGCGGCCATGGGCTGCGCGGCCGGAGGCTTCACCGAGGCGGTGCCGACCCTGCTGGACCTGCTGGACGACCGGGACTGGAACATCCGCGAGCAGGCCGTCCGCGCGCTGGGCCGGCTCGGCGACGCGTCCGTGGTCCCCGCGCTCGCGCCGCTGCTGCGCGACCCGCAGGAGCATCCCCGCCAGTACGCCGCCGACGCCCTCGCCGACATCGGCGGGCCCGAGGCGCTCGAGGCGCTGTGGCACGAGCTGGAGCACCGGCGCTTCCCCCGGATCGGCTACATCGCCAGCAACCTCGCCCGCTTCACCCCTGCCGTGCTGCCCCGCCTGGCCGAGGCCGCCACCAGCGCCGACCCCAACGTGCGGTACTGGGCGGCGGTCGCGCTGGGCTCCACCGGCGACTCGTTCGCGGCTCCGATCCTCGAGCGGCTCATGGCGACCGACCACGCCGCCACGGTCTTCGACGGCCGCGTCGACGTCGCGGCGAAGAAGGCCCTGCGCACCCTGCGGCGCATCCAGGCCGCCGTGGCGGCGCGCGCGACCGGCTCCGCCGACTCGGCCGCGGGCTGATTCCACCACCGGTTCCGCTGTGGCCCGCCGTCGGCCGCCGGCTCCGCTGTGGGCCGCGTCGGCCGCGGTTCGGCTGTGGGCGGATTCCGCCACCGGTGAACCACTCTTGATCGATGGCTGCGGGCGCGGTCGAGTGGGCGGATGAGCATCGGAGTCCGTTCGTCGCCGTACTGGCCCGTCGTCAGCCATCCGAAGCTCGGCCGGATCCTGCCCGGACTCGTCGTCTCCGCGCTCGGCGACGGCATGTCCCTCGTCGCCGTCACGTGGCTCGCGTTGCGGCTCGCCCCGCAGGAGCACCGCGGCACCTGGGTGGCGGTGGCGGTGGCCGCGTATTCGCTGCCGAGCGCCGCCGGCGGGGTCCTCTTCGGGCGGTTCCTGCGGCACCGCGGCGGCGCCCAGCTCGCCGGGTGGAACGCCATCCTGCGGGCGGCCGCCCTCGGCGCGATCGCGCTCGCCGCCGCGCTCGGCGCGCTGCACCTGCCGCTGTACGTGGCGCTGCTCGCCGTCTCGTCGCTGCTGGCGGCGTGGGGATCCGCCGGGCACTACACGCTCATCGCGGAGCTGCTGCCGCCAGTACACCACCTGCCGGCGAACGCCGTGCTCACCACGATCGCCAACGGCGCCACCATCGCCGGGCCGCCGCTCGCCGGGCTGCTCATCGGCTGGACCAGCCCGGCGACCGTCATCGCGATCGACGCGGCCAGCTTCGCGGTGCTCGCGCTGACCTACCGCCTGGCGGTGCCGCCGGGCGCTCCCGCGGCGGACGGCTCGTCGTCCAGGGCCGGGTTCGCGGCCCTGCGGCGCGACCGCACGCTGCTCGGCCTGCTCGCCCTGTCGTTCGCGTTCTTCTTCCTGTTCGGCCCGTTCTACGTCGCCATGCCGGTCCACGTCGCCACCGACCTGCACGGCTCGGCGACACTCCTGGGCGGCTACTACACCGCGTTCGGCGCCGGGGCGCTGCTCGGCGGCCTCGTCACCGGATACCTGCGGCGGCTGTCACTGTGGCCGACCACGATCGGCATCGTCCTCGCCTTCGGCACCGCGATGCTGCCGCTCGGCCTCGACGTGCCGACCCCGGTGGCGATCGGCAGCTTCGCGCTCGCCGGCGCGATCTGGGCACCGTACATGGCGACGTCGATGGCGCTCTTCCAACGCACCACGCCCGCCGCCGACCTGCCGCAGGTTCTCGCCGCCAACGGCGCCGTCCTCGTGCTCGCGGTCCCGCTCGGCACGATGCTCGGCGGCCCGCTCGTCGCCCTGCTCGGCGCCCGCCCCACCCTGCTGGCCTGTGCGGCCGCGACGATCGCCCTCGGCGTTTTTGTCATACCCGTGTGGTGGTATCGACGGCATGGAAGCGGTGGCGGTCCGGCATGACACAGGTTCACATTCGGAGTTCCGGCTCACGCAGGTGGCCGACACCCTAGTCCCCGCGGTGCGCAAGGCGGGCTTCACCCGCGAGGACGGCCACTGGCTGAAGCGGTTCCCGGCGGACACCCCGCACCTGGACCGCGCCTGGGAAAACTTCGCCCGCCTGGTCGTCCTGATGCTGCGCCAGTCCGCCGGCCTCGATCCGGTCCCGTGGGACACGGCACTCGACGAGGTCTGCCGCCGCCTGGATGCCGCGGGCGTCGACTGGTGGCTCACCGGCAGCGCCGCCCTCGCCGTCCGCGGCCTCCCGCTCACCCCGGGCGACCTCGACCTGGTCGTCTCCGCCGCCGACGCCCGCCGCGTCGGCGACCTGCTGCTGGACGGCTTGATCGAGCCCGTCGCCCCGGCCGACTGGTTCTGCGACTGGTGGGGCAGAGCGATGCTCGGCGCCCGGGTGGAGTGGGTCGGTGGAGTCGGCCCCGCCGCCGACCAGCCCGCCCCGACCGACTTCGGCCCGGCCGCCGCCGCCCACCTCGATCTCGTCCACTGGCGCGGCCACAAGCTCCGCTTACCCCCGCTGTCCCTCCAGCGCGCCGTCAGTCTGCGCCGCGGCCTCCACGAGCGGGTCAGGTTGATCGACGCCGTCGACTGACCGGTGCCGCACCCTGACGGACGTGACCAGCCACCACGACCAGCGGCGACGCCTGGCTGCCGTGGCCGGGAGCCTGTGTCTGAACCTTGGCGGTGGGTTGTGGTGGCCGGGTGACAGCGTGGCGATGGGGAACAAACGCGGGCACTTGATAGGGGCAGGGTTCCTGCACCAACTGCCCTCGAGGGCCCGCGATGTCATTGCACTCTGCCCTGCGCCGGGGCGGGAAGCCACGTCCCGGCGGGTCGTGTCCGTGCGGCTGTGCCACTCGCGCGAGGAGGTGTCCGACCGGTACCACCGACGCGCAGTGGGCGGTCCTGGAGCCGCTGCTGCCGGCATCGGCTTGCCGCAGCCCGGCCAGCCGGAACGTCATCACCGCCGCGCGATCATCGACGCGATCTCTACCTGGTCGACAACGGCGTGAATTGGCGAGCGCTGCCTGCGGACTTCCCGCCCTGGCGGACCGTGGTGGGATTCCTGGCCCGCTGGTCGGACGACCTGTCCACCATCACCCTGACCGACCGGCTCCGCGCCGAACTGCGCGCCGCGGTGGGCCGGCACCCCCAGCCCGCCGCGGGGTGCGACGGCCGGTCGCACGGTCGTCGAGTCGCGTTCCTTGATAGTGGATAAACCTCCGCTATAGTGGATTCGTGGCAGGTGGTGCGGGCTTCCTCTCCAGCGGGTTGTCGATGACTGAGCTGGGGTTGCGGATACGGGCTCGGCGGCGCGCGCAAGGGCTCGCGCTGGAGCAGCTGGCCGAGCTGAGCGGCGTGAGCCGCAGCATGGTGTCGGATGTGGAGCGAGGCACGAAAACGCCGACCGTCCTGGTCCTGGACAGGCTTGCGACGGCGTTGGGCACGTCGATCTCCCGCCTGCTGGATGAGCCTGCCGGCAACGCATTCGTGCTGCTGCGCAACGGACAACAACGGGTGGTCCGCGACCCCGCGGGGTGGGAGCGGCGCATCCTTTCGCCGGTGCTGCCCGGCGTCGAGTTCGAGTTCATGCGCACGGTGCTGGGACCCGGTGTCGATGCCGGGGAGTTCTCGCCGCACCGTCCGGGCTCGCGCGAATACGTGGCGGTCGAGTCGGGCCGTCTCACGCTCACGATCGACGGTCAGGCAGCGACGCTGGAGGCGGGTGATTCGGTCTACTACCCCGGCGACTGCCGGCACGCGTTCGCCAACAGCGGGGACGTCGAGTGCGTCTACTACCTGGTGATGGATCTCGGGACGGCCGGGCCGCACGCGGCCTGGCCGGACAGGGAGCGGTGATGGATGAGCTGAGGCGTGCGGGCCGGCTCGCCGCCGACGTCACGGCCGATCATCTGGGTGGTGTCCGTGACCGGCCGGTCTGGCAACCGGTGACGGAGGCCGACCGCAGCTGGCTGATGCGTCAGGATCTGCCTGCAGCGGGCCGGCCGTTGACCGATCTGGTCCACGACATCCGCACCCGTGTGCTGCCGTACCCGATGGGCAACGGTCATCCCCGGTTCTTCGGCTGGGTGAACTCCGCACCGTCCGCGGCCGGCGTGCTGGTCGCACCCATCGCCGCCGCCCTGAACCCGAGCTGCGCCGGCGGCGACCATGCCGGCGTGCTGCTGGAGCACACCGTGCTGAGGTGGCTTGCCGAGCTGGTCGGTTTCCCGCACCGTCCGGGCGGCGGGTTGCTGACCAGCGGCGCTTCGATGGCGACCGTGGTCGCGCTGGCCGCCGCCCGTCAGCGCGCCGTCGGCCGGGACGGCGCCGACGTCCGTGAGGAAGGGCTCTACGGTCTCCCGCCGATGGTCCTGTACGTGTCCGCGGAGGGGCACAGCTGTCTGCGGAAGGCGGCCGAACTGCTGGGCCTGGGCAGCCGTCACGTGCGGGTGGTGCCCGTGGACGGCGGGTTCCGCATGGACGTCGACGCGTTGCGGGCCTTGGTGACCCGTGACGTGCGGGCGGGGCTACGACCGTTCTGCGTGGCGGCGAGCGCCGGCACCGTCAACACCGGCGCCGTCGACGCGTTGGACGAGATCGCGGACGTCGCCGCCGCCCACGGGCTGTGGTTCCATGTCGACGGCGCGTACGGGGCGCTCGGTGCGCTCGCCTCCGGCGCCGCGTCCGCCGGCTACGCGGGTATGGCGCGGGCCGACTCGCTCGTCCTGGACCCGCACAAGTGGCTCGGTGTGCCGGTCGGCTGCGGGTGCGTGCTCTGGCGTGATCCGGCGTTGGCCCGGGCCACGTTCAGCCTCATACCCGCCTACCTGCGCGACGATCACGAGGACGGGCTCGGATGGTTCTCCGAGTACGGCCCCGAGCAGACCCGCCCGTTCCGGGCGCTGCGGACCTGGGCCACCATGTCGCACCTCGGCAGGGACGGCATCATCCGGCTGGTCGGCACGACGGTCCGGCTCGCGCACACCCTGGCCGCGATGATCGAGGCCGCCCCCGACTTCGAGTTGCTCGCCCCCGTCAGCACCTCGATCGTCGCGTTCAGGTGCCACCCCGTCGACCGGGACGACCGGCTGGACGACCTCAACCGCCGGATCCCCGCGATTGTCCAGCACCGCGGGCGCGCCTTCCTGACAGGCACCCGGCTGGCCGGGGCCGAGGCCCTTCGCGCCTGCCTGCTCAACCCGGCGACCACCGAAGACGACCTCGTCCTGCTGCTCGACGAGATCCGCGGCGCGGCGACCACCGCAACCGCGGAGATCCACCCATGAGCACCGGCTACCTCGTCGTCGACCTCGGCGGTGTGGTGTTCCACTTCGATCACGCCCGCCGGCTCGAACGGCTCGCCCAGGCATGTGGGCGGAAGGACGTCAGTGCCCGCCGTACAGCTCGGTGACGGTGACGCCGGTGGCGCGCAGGGCGGCGAGGTCGGCGGGCGGGAGGAGCGACAGCGGGGTCACCTGCAGCTGCTTGAGGTTGCGCAGGGACTCGATGCCCCGCAGCGAGCGCAGGTCGAACTCGCCGGTCTCGCCGTCCCACTGGGGCCAGACGGCGTGCTGGATGTCGTAGCCGCCGCCGGCCCAGTGCAGCCGCTCGACGGAGTCCAGCTGCT
Source organism: Dactylosporangium sp. NPDC006015 (assembly GCF_040614215.1). Classification (NCBI taxonomy): domain Bacteria; kingdom Bacillati; phylum Actinomycetota; class Actinomycetes; order Micromonosporales; family Micromonosporaceae; genus Dactylosporangium; species Dactylosporangium sp. NPDC006015. Next base: position 166,884 of record NZ_JBEXUD010000015.1, on the reverse strand, counting down.
GCTGGGTGAGCTCGATCGCGAGGACGCGGGTCAGGTTGGCGTCGTCCAGGTTGTACTCGTCGAACGGCTCGGGCAGGGACAGCGGCACCCCGAGGAGGTCGAGGACGGCGAGCTTGAGGATCGGGTTGCCGAGCGGCGCCGCGTCGCGGGCGGGCAGCAGCTGGTCGACGTGGACGCCGCGCGCGGCCAGCGCGACCAGCACATCATGCTGAGCGGCGGACGCCGGCACGTCGACGCGGGTGAGGCGCGGGCAGTCCAGCAGCGGCCGCAGGTCGGTGGCCGGGGTGACGCCGACGCTGAGCAGGGCCAGCGAGGGCAGCTCCGTGAGCGGCGTGAGGTCGGGGACGGCCGACGCGGGCAGGTGCAGCACCCGCAGGTCCGGGAAGGCGGCGATGCCGTCCAGGCCGCGGATCACCGGGTCGGCGCCGGCGGGGACGGCGCTGCGCAGCAGGGCGTGTTCGGTCCAGCGGGCCTCGCCGACGCTCCCGGCGACCGGTGCCCGCAGCAGCTCCCCGTGGCGGGCCTGCCGGTCCTGGACGTTCTGCCGCGACAGCGACCTGCGCACGGGCGACGTGTAGTCGCATTCCAGCAGCGCCAGCCGCAGGCAGTCGTCCATGCGGGCGACGCTACTGGACGGCGGCGAGGGCCTTGACGATGTTGCGTTCGGCGAGGTCCAGCATGAAGTCCCGGCCCGGGAAGTCGGTGGCGGCGATCCGCAGCGGGCCTTCCACGAGCGAGAGGGTCTGCGCGTACTCGTACAGGCGCAACCGCCGCGGGTCGAGCTCGACGGGGCGCAGCGCGGGGTAGTCGTCGCCGAAGCGCAGCCGCAGGAACGCGTGCTCCCACTCGACGTCGAAGAACGTGAGTCCCTCGATGTCGATGACGACGGGCTCGCCCGCGGGAGTGACGAAGACGTGGTCTGGCCCGAGTTCGCCGTGGATCAGCGTGTACGACTGCCGCGCCGTCACCGCGCCGCGCAGCGCCCGCACGTGGGCCGCGATCCGGTCCCGGTGCGAGGAGAGCCGCCCGTCGAGCGCCGTGGCGGCGTCGAGGTGTGCCAGGGCCCGGTCGACGATGACGTCCTCGGCCGGTCGCTGCCCGGATCCGGTCGGGCCGAGCAGCCGCCCGTACCAGGAGGACGTCGTCGTGTGCATGCGGCGCAGGGCGTCGCCGAGGGCTTCCAGCGGCGCCGCGGCGGCCGCCCGGTCGTCCCGCAGCAGCGTCTCGAGGCGCACCTCGCCGACGTCTTCGATGAGGGCCAGGTCCGCGTCCAGGTGGTCGCAGGACCGGTCGAGCACGAGCAGGTGCGGCACCCTGACCCCGGCGCCGGTGAGCGCCGCGTGCGCGGCGGCGAACAGCTCGGCGCCCGACGCGTCGGTGAACGGGTCGTCCGGCACGGCCGACGGCGACGGCGGCCAGTAGTTCTCGCCGGCGGCCCAGACGTACAGGATCACGGCGAGGCCGTCGTCGAGCCGGAGCCGGTACACGCCCTTCTTGGACCCGCCGGTCACCCGGTCCAGCGCCACCAGGCGCCGATCGGACCCGAACTGCGCCGCCACCAGGCCACGCAGATCCTCCACCCGCAGAAACTCCCGCATCACGACCCCCGTCCGTCCCCGCCGACCCGCAATCGTGCCCGACCGCCCCACGGGCCGGCAACTCGATGACACCGGGGCGGTAGCCGTACAGGACCACGCGGCCGCGCTGCGGATGCTGCGCACCCACGCCGGGACGACCCGTCAGCACCTGCGGTTGCCGCCGCCCGCGTGAAGCCTTGTGTCACAGGCTGGCGGGCCGTCTCGTCTCGGGTGTCGTAGACCGAGCGAGCGGAGGGTCATCATGCGGGTGTCGAGGCGCCTGGCGGTATTCGGCGCCAACGGGGCGACCGGGCGGGTACTGGTCGGGCAGGCGCTCACCGCGGGGCATCACGTCGCCGCGGTCGTGCGGCGGCCCGACGAGTTCCCGCTGCGGCACGAGCGGCTCGACGTGATCGCCGCCGACGTCCTCGACGAGCGGGCCGTCGACGCCGCCGTCGCGGGCCGGGACGCGGTGCTGTCGGCGCTGGGGGTACGGGCCGGGAAGCAGCCGGTCAGCGTGTACTCGCGCGGCGCGGCAAACATCGTCGCCGCGATGCGGCGGCACGGGGTGCGGCGCGTGGTCGTGGTCACCTCCGCCGGCGTCGACCCGCGCCCGTACTCCGGCGGCGGGTTCCTGTTCAACCGGGTCATGCTGCCGTACGTGACGCGGGTCCTCGGCAGGACGCTGTACGACGACATGCGGCGGATGGAGGAGCTGCTGCGCGCCGGCGACGTCGACTGGACGGCCGTGCGGCCCAGCGGCCTGTTCCACCTGCCGGCGCCCACGGCGTACACGATGGTCGAGGGGTTCGCCGACGGCATGTACACCGCCCGCGAGGACCTGGCCGCGAGCATGCTCGCGCTGCTCGACGACGACCGGTTCCTGCGCACCGCGGTCAGCGTCGTCACCACCGAGTCGAACCCCGGGCTCCTGCGGTGGATCCGCCGCGAGGCGGCGGCCAGGCGCTGACCCGCCACGGCCAGGCCGGCGCGCGTCGGTAGATTGCGCTGATGCGGCTCACCAAGTACGGCCACGCCTGCGTCCGCCTCGAGTCCGGCGACCAGGTCCTGGTGATCGACCCCGGCGTCTACTCCGATCCGGCGTGCCTGTCCGGCGCGACGGCCGTGCTCGTCACGCACGAGCACGCCGACCATGTGGACGCGGCCGCCCTCGCCGCCCACCCGGACGTCACCGTCTACACCCATCCGGCGCTCGCACCGTCGCTCGGGGCGGTCCCCGTGGAGGTCGGCGACTCGTTCACCGCGGCGGGCTTCGCCGTCCGCGTCGTCGGCGGCCGGCACGCCGAGATCATCGACGGGCTGCCCGGCTGCGCCAACGTCGGGTACATCGTCGACGGCGTCTACCACCCCGGCGACTCGCTGTTCGTGCCCACCGAGCCGGTCGACACCCTGCTCGTGCCCGCGTCCGGGCCGTGGGTCAAGCTCGGCGAGGTCATCACGTTCGCCCGTGAGGTCCGCCCGGCCCGCGCGTTCCCGATCCACGACGTGAACCTCAGCGAGATCGGCCAGTCCCAGTTCGACGAGTGGCTCGACGAGACCGCGGGCACCGCGTACGCCCGCATTCCTCTCGGCGCCTCGGCGGACCTCGCCTGAGTCCGGGCCCGGCGCCCCGGCGCCCCGGCGACCCGGCGGCACCGGGCGGGCAAGGGCCGCGGCGTGCGGCTGTGGTGTGCTGCCGTGGCGTGGGCGGGGTGGCGCTGGCATGCTGGTCGCCTGACTGGACGGGCATCGGTGAGGCTGATGGGCAGGGCGGGCAGGAGGAGGGCGGCGCTGGTCGTCGCGGCTCAGGGCGGTGACGACCGGGCGCTCGACGGGCTCGTCGCCGGCCATCTGCCGCTGGTGTACTCGATCGTGCGGCGGGCGCTCGCCGGGCATCCGGCCGCCGTGGACGACGTCGTGCAGGACACGATGGTGCGGGCGCTGCGGCAGCTGCCGTCGGTGCGGGAGCCGGAGAGCTTCCGGGCGTGGATCGCGGCGATCGCCGTGCGGCAGGCCGCCACGTTCCTGCACGGGGACCGGGTCGCCGCCGGGCGGCGGGCGGCGCTGGACGACGTCGCCGGCGCGCCCGACGCCGGGGACTTCGAGGACCTCACCGTGCTGCGGCTGGACCTGGCGGCGCAGCGCCGGCAGGCAGGGCAGGCGGTGGCGTGGCTCGACCCCGACGACCGGCTGCTGTGGTCGCTCTGGTGGCTGGAGGTCGGCGAGGAGCTGAGCCGCGCCGAGCTCGCCGCCGCGATCGGTGTGAGCGTCGCGCACGCCGCGGTGCGGGTGCAGCGCCTGCGCCGGCGTCTGGAGCAGGCCCGCGCGCTGGTCGCCGCGCTCGACGCCCGGCCGCGGTGCCCCTGGCTGAGCACCGTCGTCGCCGACTGGGACGGCATCCCTGGCCCGTTGTGGCGCAAGCGGATCGGCCGGCACACCCGGTCCTGCGCCACGTGCGCGGGCGCCGCCGAGGACCTTGTGGACACCGAGCGGCTGCTGACCGGGCTCGCGCTGCTGCCCGTGCCGGTGACCCTCGCCGCCGCGCTCGCCGCCCACGGCCTGCCCACCACCGCGTCGACCGCCACGTCCGCCGCCTGTTCGCCCGTACCGCCGGGTACGGGCGACATCGCCATTCCTGCCGCCACCCCGGGTGCCGCCCCGGGTGCGGGTACGGGCGCCGCTTCCGGCACGGGTACGGGCGCCGCTCCTGCCGTAGGTACGGGCGCCCTTCTCGGCCCAGGTGCGGTTGGCGCCATGCCGCCCGCCGTCGTGGCCGGGACGCCCGCCGCGGCCGGGTGGCTGCCGGGCGTCCCGGTCGCGAAGGTCGCGGCCGCCTTGACGGTCCTGGCCGGCGCCGCCGTCGCCACGGTGGCCTGGCCCGGCCGTGCCGACACCCCGCCCCCGGCGGTGGCCGCGCCGTCCCGGACACCCCCGCCGGAATCCGCGCCGCCCGCCGCGCTGCGCCTCGGACCGGTGTCCCTGGAGTCCGGCGCCGTCCCCGGGCGGTACCTCGGCACGACCGACCAGCTGGGCACCCTCGTCACCGCGACCGGCCCGGCGACGTTCGAAGCCGTGCCCGGCCTGTCCGACGCGGCGTGCTTCTCGTTCCGGTCGGCGAACGGGCAGTACCTGCGCCACCAGTCGTGGCGGCTCCGGCTGAGCCACGACGAGGGCAGCTTCGTGTTCCGCGGCGACGCCACGTTCTGCGCGACCGTCACCGACGCCGGCGAGGTGTTCCTGGAGTCCGCCAACTACCGCGGCCACTTCGTGCACCGGCAGGGTTACGAGCTGTGGGTCGACCAGGCGGACGGCAGCGCCGCGTTCCGCGCCGACAGCGCGTTCCGGGTGCGCCCGCCGCTGTCGTGAGCCCCGCGATCTCCCGGGATCCGGGCGAATCGGCGCGGGGCCGCGGGGCAGGCCACTACCGTCAGGACGGTGGGCTTGCGGGGCACGGTGGTCGCGATCGTCGTGTCGAGCGTGCTGCTCGCCGGGTGCGGCACCGAGCCGAAGCCGCCGGCCGGGACACCGTCAGGGCCGCCACCGTCCGGTGTGCTCGTCCTGTACGACACCACCGGGCCCTACGGTGACCTCGGCGAGCTGTACGCCGTCCAGGCCGGCAACCTCGCGTCCCACTTCGGGAAGTGGGAGGCGGCGCCGGTCACCAGGTACGCGAAGGGCAGCGCGGCACGGCACCGGCTGACGATCTACATCGGGTCGACGTACGACGAGCCGCTGCCCGACGCGTTCCTCGCCGACGTCGCCGGCGGCGCGCCCGTACTGTGGATGGGCGCGAACATCTGGCAGCTCATCGGCAAGTACGGGGGCACGGGTCTCAACTCGGCGACCATCGACGAGACCGCCGTGTCGGCCGTCCGGTACCGCGGGACGGAGCTCACCCGCAACCCCGCCGCCGGCGCCATGGTCCGCATCGGCGTAGCACCGGACGCCAAGGCGACGACGCTCGCCGGCACCGTCCTGCCGGACGGTACGGAAGCCCCTTACGCGGTACGGGTAGGCGCGCTCACGTACCTGACGGAAGTACCGCTGACCTACGTGACGTTCGACGACCGGTACCTGGTCCTCGCCGACCTGCTGTACGGGCTGCTCGACCCGCAGGCGCCGGACCGGCACCGGGCGCTGGTGCGCATCGAGGACGTCGGCCCGCACTCCGACCCGGCGCAGCTGCGGGCCATCGCCGACTTCCTGTCGGCCCGCAAGATCCCGTTCGCGGTGGCGGTGTTCACGGTGTACGACGACTGGGCCGGCGTGTACTCCGGCGGCGTGCCCGTACACCGGACGCTGAGCGGCACGCCCGCGGTCGTCGACGCGCTGCGGTACATGAGCGAGCACGGCGGCACGCTCATCATGCACGGCTACACGCACGGCCTCGCCGGGGTCCGCAACCCGTACGGTGTCAGCGCCGAGGACTACGAGTTCTACCGCGCCCACGTCGACGACGCCGGCGTGGTCCAGCTGGACGGCCCCGTCCAGGACGACTCGCCGGAGTGGGCGCTCGGCCGGCTCACCGCGGCCCGCCAGGAGTGGACCGCAGCGGGCCTGCCGGTGCCGGACATCTGGGAGTTCCCGCACTACACGGCGAGCGCCGCCGACTACCGGGCGATCGCCTCGGCGCCGGGCATCCGGGCCCGCTACGAGCAGGTCCTGTACTTCTCTGGCGTCCTGTCCGGTACGCCGGCCGGCAACCGGTCGGTCAGCCAGTACTTCCCGTACCCGGTGCAGGACGCCTACGGGACGCCGGTCATCCCCGAGACGCTCGGCAACGTCGCCACCCAGCGGTTCAACCAGCACGGCGTGCGGCTCGCCGCGGACCTGATCGCCTCCGCGCGCCGCCAGCTCGTCGTCCGCGACAACGTGGCGAGCTTCTTCTACCACCCGTTCCTCGGCCTGCAGTACCTGCCGGAGCTCGTCGACGGCATCCAGCAGCTGGGCTACACCTTCGTGCCGGCGACGTCACTCCTGTGAGGGCGCGGCGACTGCCGACCCCACCGCCCGGCCGCCGGCACGGGGGTGTTTAGCCTTGCGCGGTGCAGAAGACGCGATCACTCCGGCCGAAGTGGGGCATGCTCGGCACCGTCATCGTCGTGGCGGCCGCGGTCTTCGCTGTCTACCGGATCGGCCCGTGGGCGCCGGAAACCGAGCCGGAGACCGGGACGCCCCGGCCGCTCGGCTCGCCCGTAGCGGTCGCGGGACGGTCCGTGTCGGTGATCGGCGCCGGTGACATCCTGCTGCATCCCGACCTGTGGAACCAGGCGAAGCAGGACGGCGGCGGCACGATGGACTACGCGCCGATGCTCGCCGGGGTCAAGGACTCCATCGAGGCGTCCGACCTGGCCCTGTGCCACATGGAGACGCCGGTCGCGCCGCCGGGCGGGCCCTACACGGGCTTCCCGCGCTTCAGCGTGCCGCAGGAGGTGGTGCGGGCGATCAAGGCCGTCGGCTACGAGGGCTGTTCGACCGGCTCGAACCACAGCATCGACCAGGGCTTCGACGGCGTCAAACGCACCCTCGACGCGTTCGACCAGGCGCAGCTCGGGCACGCCGGCACCGCCCGCAGCGCGGACGAGGCGAAGCGGCCCCAGCTGTACACCGTCAAGGGCGTCAAGATCGCTCACCTGAGCTACGCGAAGTACTTCAACGGCCTGAACCGGCCGGCCGGGCAGGAGTGGGTCGCGAACCTCATCGATCCGAAGAAGATCGAGGCGGACGCCGCCGCGGCCCGCACCGCCGGCGCCGAGATCGTCGTGGTCAGCCTGCACTGGGGCACCGAGTACGTCCACGAGCCCGACGTCGACCAGCAGACCTGGGCCCGGGCGGTCGCCGCGCTGCGCAACGTCGACGTCGTGTTCGGCCACCACGCGCACGTGGTGCAGCCGGTCGAGCGCATTTCCGGCAAATGGATCGTGTACGGCATGGGCAACCAGATCGCCCGCCACGAGGAGCCGATCAACGACAACCGGGAGGGCGTGATGGTCCGTGTCACGTTCACTCCTTCGAGTGAGGCGAAGCGATGGACGGTCGCCGCGGTCGAGGCGATCCCGACGTTCGTCGACCTGAACCCGGACATTCGGGTGATCGACCTGGAACGGGCGTTGGCCGACCCGGGCCTTCCGGCCGCCCGCCGCCGGATCTACGAGGCCGCCGTCGAGCGGATCCAGGGGCATCTGCTGACCCGCGGGGCGGACGAGGCCGGTCTGATCGTCCGCGGCACGGCGCCCGCGCCCCGAACCAGTTGATCAATGTGACGGACTGTCGTAGCCCTGGGTTATAGTCACCGGCGATTCGGGCGAGAGAGTCGCAAACGCAGGGAAGGGGGGCGATATATCCGTGTATGACGATGCCCCACCGGCGGCGGACGCGCCTCCCGCCCAGCTCATCGCGTGGCGCCGGCGGGCTCTTGAGCAGCAGCTGCCCGCGGCGGCGTTCCCGGCCGGCTCCAGTGCGCCATCACTGGTTTACCTGTGCGTGACGATGATCGTCGCCGCGGCCGCCGTGCTCGGCTTCGCCGTCTACGATCGCAGCGGCGTGCCGAAGGCCGTGCACGACTCGCAGCGCGAGCTGGTCGCGACCGTCGCCCGCGGCATGAGCGTCGGCTCCGCCCGGGCCGCGGACGACCTGGACCGGGTCCTCGCCGACGTGCGCAAGCCACCGCTGCCCGCCGACGCCGACGTGCTGGCGAAGCTCATCGGCAACCGGGAGACCTGGACCGGCGCCGCCCTCCTACAGACCGCGACCCGCCAGTCACAGGCCGCGTCCGGCACGCCGGTCCCGCTCGACCAGCTGCCGACGCCGCTGCCCGCCGACACCACCGTCGCGGTCTCCACCACCGACGGGCCGGCCCTCGTCCGCATCGCCGCGCTCGACGCCCAGCGCAGCGTCGCCGTGCTCTATCCGCTGCTGATGCGCAACCTGCGGCTCAACCCGGGCGCCCAGCACGGCGTCTTCATCGTCACTCCAGACGGCCGGCCGGCCCTCATCCAGGGCGTCAGCGCCGTCGGCGAGACGCACCTGCCGAAGCTCTTCGAGGGCCTGGCCGGGGCGCGGGGCAGCCGCAGCCGTGCGATCAAGGTCACAGAGTGGCCCGACCGGCAGCTGGTCGTCTCCTCCGCCGCGATCGGCGACACCGGCGTCGTTGTGGCGTCCGTCGTCGTCGCGCCGGTCAGCCGCGGCACCTCCGTCGGCTATGGCCTGCTCCTCGGGCTGTCGCTGCTCGGCGTGTCGCTGCTGGCGTTCCTGCTCATGCGCGCGTTCCTGCCCGCGCCGATCCAGGCGCTGCTGCGGCAGGCCAAGTCCGACGCGTGCGGCGCGGTGACACCTGTCCGGCAGCCGCTGCGCACCAGGGAGACGTTCCGGATCGCGCAGGCCCTCGCGGTGTTCAGCGGCGGCGGGCTGCGCGGCGCGCGGTGGCGGCTGAGCACCGTGCAGGGCCTCGCCGTCGCCGCCCTGGTCGCCCTGGCGTGGCCGGCAGCCGCGACGGCCACCGCGTTGCAGGCGCCCCGGCCGCCGGTGCCCGACCAGCTGTTCTTCGACGAGGAGAGCCGCGCCGAGGCGGTCAGCGGCGTGTTCGGCAACGCGCTGGACAGCGGCCTGCAGACCGTGTCGCGGATCAGCCTCGCCAACGCGCGCACCGAGCCCGGCAAGTTCGGGCCGATCCTCAAGCAGGGGCTGGCCGACGAGTACCGGTTCCGCGGCATGTACCTGGTGGACCGCAACGGCGCCGTGGTCAGCTCGGCGGGCCGGGAGTCGCTGCGCACCCCGCAGCCGCTGCCCGGGGAGGCCGGGATCCGCATCGACCGGTCGGTCAGCCGGTTGCCGGTCATCTACGCGTTCCGCATCGCCAAGGACGACGGCTATGGGGTCGTCGGCGAGTTCGACATCGACTACCTGCTCGGCGTGATGCGCCGGGTCGACGGGCGGGCGCGGGTCGTCGACTCGCAGCTGCGCACGATCCTGGACTCGTCGGGCTACCGGGCGATGCAGCCGCTGGAGGGCGACGCGGCCCGCGCCGTCGCGATCGAGGCCATGGCCGGCGGCACCGTCCGCGGCCAGCGCAGCGCCGGCGGGCAGCCGTCGTTGCAGGTCGCCACCGCGCTGACCAGCCCCCCGTCAGTCGTACACCTGGAATGGGTCGTCGTGATCGAGCGCAACCCCGTCTCGCTCCAGCTGCCGCAAGTGATCATGAACCGGTGGACGCTGCTGATGGCCGGCGCCGTCACCGGCATCGTCGCGCTCGCGTTCGTGTGGCAGTACTTCATCTTCGTGCGGCCGCTGCGCCGCCTCGCCGTGACCGCGGACCGCATCCGCACCGGCGAGTTCGACGAGCCGATCCCGCCGCAGCGGCACGACGACGTCGGCGCGATCGCGATGTGCCTGGAGATCTGCCGCCAGGTCCGGCACACCGGCTCCGCCCGCTTCGGCGGCGCGATCCGGCTGCGCGGCTCCGAGGACGACTTCACCGCAGTCCACCCGCGCTTCCCCAGCCAGCGCGGCGCCGGCCGGACCACGAAGGTCTGAGCGTGCTGTATCTCTACGTCGTCTACGCCCTGTGCTGCGTCGCGCTGCTCGTCGCCGGGATCGTCGAGCAGCGCAACCACGACCGCAACCTGCGCAGGATCCCGCACCGGGTGCTCGTCAACGGCATCCGCGGCAAGAGCTCGATCACCCGGCTGTGCGCCGGTGCGCTGCGCGGCGGCGGGCTGCTCGTCGTGGCCAAGACCACCGGCACCGCCGCCCGGTTCATCTTCCCCGACGCCAGCGAGGAGCCGGTCCACCGCAAGTTCGGCATCGCCAACGTCGTGGAGCAGATCGGCATCGTGCGGCGGGCCGCCGCCTACCACCCGGACGCCCTGGTCATCGAGTGCATGGCCGTGATGCCGGCCCTGCAGGAGATCAACCAGAGCAAGCTCATCCGCTCCACCATCGGCGTGCTGTGCAACGTGCGCGAGGACCACCTGGCCGAGATGGGGCCGACCCTCGACGACGTCGCCCGGTCGCTGAGCAAGTCGATGCCCGTCGGCGGCGTGTGCGTCACCGCCGAGCGCGACCGGCTCGCGATCCTGCAGCAGGAGGCCGACAAGCGCAACTGCCGGCTCATCGCCGTCGACCCCGACTCGGTGACCGACCGGGAGATGGCCGACTTCGGCTGGATCACGTTCAAGGAGAACGTGGCCATCGCGATCGCCGTCGCCGGGCTGCTCGGCGTGGACCGGCGCAGCGCCCTCGCCGGCATGATCGACGCGCCGCCGGACCCCGGCGTGCTGTCGGTCGTGCGGGTCACCGCTGGCGACAAGCTGATCCGCTTCGCCAACGTGTTCGCCGCCAACGACCCCGAGTCGACGCTGATGAACATCCAGCAGCTGGAGCGGCAGCACCTCATCTCCCGGCCGATGACCATGGTCATCAACTGCCGGCCGGACCGGGTCGAGCGCAACGGCCAGATGGGCGCGCTCTGCGGCGACGTCCGGCCCGACCGGATCGTGATCATCGGCGAGCCGACCCGCAGCGCCCGCTCGACGATCCCGGCCGACCTCCAGGACCGGGTCGTGGACCTCGGCGGGAGGCTCGACCCCGACCGGCTGCTCGACGGGGTCGTCGCCGCCACCGACTTCGACTCCTCGATCGTCGCCGTCGGCAACATCCACGGCCAGGGCGAGGTGCTTCTGCACGAGCTGGCCGGCCTGCCCAGCTGGGCGCCCGACGAGCTGCACGCCCCGCTGCCGCCGATGCTGCGCACCAACATGACCGTGGGGACCCGCGTCCCGGCTCAGAGAAGGACCAGCCGATGATCTTCGGAGGGGAGCTCAGCGCTCAACTCGCCACCGCCTGCCTGGGGATCGGGCTGGTGTTCGCGCTGCTGTGTTACCTGACGACCAACCTGTCGCCCGGCGGCATGATCACGCCCGGCTGGATCGCCCTCGCGCTCATCGAGGATCCGCTGCAGGCCGCGATCGTGGTGGTGATGACCGTTGTCACCTACTACCTCACCAAGCTCCTGCAGAAGGTCGTCATCCTGTACGGCAAGCGGCTCTTCGCCGCCATCCTGCTGCTCAGCGTGCTGCTGCAGCTGACGCTGTTCGTCATCGTGCAGCGGGACCTGCCGCTGCTGTTCGCCCACCAGACGCTCGGCTTCGTCGCCCCCGGCCTCATCGCCTACCAGCTGGTGCGCCAGCCGCCGCCGGCGACCCTCCTCGCCACGACGATCGTCACCGGGATCACGTTCGGCGTGACCTTCAGCGGCATCGTCGCCGGGCTCGTGCCGGTCACATGAGCGGCCCGGAGCGCAGTGGTGGTGACGGCATGAGCGGGCCGGAGCGTAGCGGAGGGCTGCTCATCATGGGCGCAGGTTTTGGTTCAGGCCGGCGCCGGAGCGCAGCGGAGGTGACGGCGTGAACACGACTGGGCTCACGCTGCGCAGCGCGACGACGTTCGTCACGGCCGCGCTGCTGCTCGTCGTCGGCCTCACGGCCATCGGCTACAGCGCCATCCGCCTCGCCCAGCCCGACCCCGTCGAGATCAGCCTCGGCACGGCGGGCGCCACCACCGTGTCGTCGTCGGGGTACACGTACCGGCGGCTGACCGACCCGCCCGGCACCGAGGTCCTGCGCCCCGACGGCGCGCGCGTCGCGGTCCTCACCGACGGCGCCCGCACCGCCCACCTGACCGGCAAGGCGAGGACGTTCACCGAGCCACGCTTCACCAACGCGAAGATCACCCACGACGTCTACGTCCGGCTGGCGCCCCAGCCGTGGCAGGCCGGCGCCGAGCAGCAGTCCTGGTTCGCCGGCTGGCTCGCCACCGCACTCGCGGATCCGAATCCCGACGTGCTCGCCATTGCCATGCAGTACACCTACGGCGCCGCCCCGCGGAAGGGCGACAACGGCCTGCAGATCGCCGGCGACGCCGCCTTCGGGCCGCTGTCGAGCAGCGACCGCGACGGCCGCGCCGAGAACTCCGACTTCTACGACTACCTCGGCGTCCCCTGGGACTTCCCCGACGGGGTCAAGGAGAAGCCGTCGCCGGACCGCCTGCACAGCCTCGACTGCTCCGGTTTCATCCGCATGGTGTACGGCTACCGTATGGGCTTCCCGCTGCGCGGCACCAACACGCAGGGCCCGGGGCTGCCGCGCCGCGCCTACGCCATCGCCGACGTCGGCCCCGGCACCGTCGTCATCCCCAACACCGGCAAGCGCCCGCAGCAGCTGGACCGCCTGCTCCCCGGCGACCTGGTCTTCTTCTACGGCTCACCCGAGATCGACGCGGACGGCGCCGACCGGCCGACCCACATCGAGCACTCCGGCATCTACGTCGGCATCGACGACCGCGGCCATTACCGGTTCATCTCCAGCCGCGTCGGCGCCAACGGCCCCACCATGGGCGACTCCGGCGGCGAGGCCACCCTGGACGGCACCGGCCACTTCGCCGCCGGCCTCCGCACCGCCCGCCGCCTCTGACCCTGCCGGCCTCCGCACCGCCCGCCGCCTGTGTCCCCGGCCCGTGCCCGACCGTTGCGCGGGCGCGGGCCGGAGCGCGCGGACCACGCGCAGTACAAACGCGGAACGAGCGCCAGTACAAGGGCGGCATGAACGCCTGAGCGTGCGCCGGGCTCAGTGCCGGATCAGGCCGCCGACGGTGACCGCGGCGACGTGCCCGGTCGCGGGAAGAGTCTGCGCCAGGGCGAGCCCGACGTCGACCAGGGACGACCGGCACAGCCCCGCGACGTCGGGCACCGGATGCCAGACCGACTCGGCGGTCTCGCCGTTCGGCTCGGGCCGGAGCGCACCACCGGTGATGCGGACCCGATAGAAGACGCCGACGTTGTGGTGCTCGGTCCCCAGCCGTGCCTCGGCGGCCGGGACCACCCTCGAATCCACACCCAGCAGGCGCTCGACCACGCCGTCGCAGCCGGTCTCCTCGGCCAGCTCCCGGATCACCGTTTCGAACGGGTCCTCGGCGTGCTCCACCCTGCCGCCAGGGAGCGTCCACAGCGTCGCGCCCGTCGCGGGGGAGACGTAACGGGCCAGCAGGAGCCGGTCACGCTCGAGGCACACGGCGTACGCCGCCAGCCGGAAGCGCACCGCAGGACCGTATCCCCGACGGGTCGCGGTCGCTAGGCCTGGTCGGCGGCCTGGTCCTGCTCGTTCGGGCGGCGCTTCGGGCCGTGGAACTGCAGGTCCAGGAGGTGCATCTGCGCGTTCTTGCTCGCGCCGAGGGTGGCGTGGATCAGGTGCTCCTGGATGCGCGCGGCGCTCGCCTTGTCGAGGCCCTCCACGGCCCGTTCGGCCAGCCACTCGGCGTGCAGGAGGTAGCAGTGCACCAGCGGCTGGCCGTAGTAGTAGCTCATCTGCCTGGACGTCATGGCGAACGACCGCATGAACGTGGCGCACAGGAAGCTGCCCAATGTGACACCCGCGGCGGTCAGGACGCCGACGGTCACCCGGACGTCGGTGCTGGCCGAGGCCAGGATCGCGCTGGTGCCGGCGAGCAGCACGAACAGCGACGCGGACGCGGCCACCGCGCAGAAGATGTAGGACATGCGGGCCTGGCCGAGCGCGACGTTGATGAACCGGTCCATGAGACGGAAGTTGAACGACACCAGCTTGCCCAGCGCGTGGTCGTCGATCTCGTCGGTCGCGGCGTCGAGGCGGTCGAACTCGGCCTGGCTCTTGCGCTCCCGGCGGAGGCGGGAGCGTCGCATCGCGAAGATCGTGACGGGCGTGATCACCGCGGCCAGGACGAAGAACGCGGCCCCCAGCAGCGGAGGTGTCGCCGTCGGGCGGTCGGTCAGCAGCAGGCCGTCGGAGCCCAGCAGCGCCGCCACGGCCGCGAACGACGCGGCGAGGGTCCAGGCGATCCGGGCCACGCTCCTGCCGTCATGGTCCGCGCGGACGTCATGCTCGAGTCGAGGGGCGCGGGTGTTCGTCGCCGTCGAGGTCATGCGCTGCGTCTCCTTACGTCGAGCGTTGCAGCGGACCGTATCGCCGGTCGCGGCCGCCGGACCACCGACGAACAGGCGGAGGCCGCAGCGGTCGGGCATTGACGACAGTCATTCGGATGGGCGGCCGGTGCCGTCCAGACCCGGACGGGGGTCCGAGTGATTGGACGGTGGCCTGCGCCGGGCGCTGAACGTGCCGGCCCGAGCCACCGGATCGAGCCGCGGAACCGGCTGAACGGCTGCGTGGCGGTGCCGGGTCCGCCCGATCCGGCGGGACGGCAGGGCGCCCAGAGTCGGCCCAGAGTCGGCCCAGAGTCGGCCCAGAGTCGGCCCGGGTCAGCCCGGGGGCAGGCGCCTGGCGATGGCGTGGGCGACGGCGTCGAGGCGTTCAGGGTTGCCGCGGATGACCCAGCCGAGCTCGATGTGCAGGAACTGCGCGCCGATGTCGTCGGCGGCCTTGCCCTGGACGTTGGTGGTGCCTTCGAGCCGGCCGCAGGTGGCGGCCCAGGCGCGGCAGACGATGACGCCCGCCTCCTGAAGGCTGGAGGCAACGTCGCGGGCGAGGGGGGAGACGCGGCCCGCGCCGGTCGACACGACGGCCTGCGCGTCGGGAAGGTTCTTGTCGGCGAAGCCGTGCAGCTGGACCTGGCTCAGGCCGCCGCGGGCCAGCTCCGTCGCCAGGACGTGGAACATCGACATGTCGTTGTGGGCGACGTCCGCGGCGCCGTTGCCGGCCATGCGGTGGGCGCCGGCCATGAGCAGGACGCTGCCGGGGACCAGGCGGTAGAGGGCGACGCCGAGCTTGTCGGTGTTGGTGTCGAAGCCGGGGTGCGGCACCTCGATGACGTAGCGCAGCGGCGCGGACCGGTCGGCGAGGACGAGACCCCAGGCCGGCCCGTAGGTCACGCTCATGGAGAACATGCTGTAGCGGCGTCCGGTCGCGGCGTCGACGCTGTGGGAGGAGTCGTACCCCAGCCGGCCGAAGGCACCGTCGAGGTCGGTGATGTCGTCGGAACCCGCCAGCAGCAGCCGCGCGGCGGCCCGCCCCTGTGCCCGCTCGGCCTGGTCCGGGTCCCGGTAGGGGCCGTCGCGGGACAGCAGCGCCGTGCGCTCCTCGACCACCGCCAATGGGTCGTCGGACGGCGCGGGCGCCGGTGCGGGCAGCGCCTGTGCGGAGCACCCGCCCAGCATCAGGACCACCGCGATCGCGAGAGCTGCGGCACGGGACACTGTCCAAGATTAACCAACCCGGCCGACCCGATTGGAGCCCGGTATGCGAGAACGCGCTCTGCGAGCCCTGCGGGCACACGTTCCCGAGCTGGCCGACGTCGCGGTCACCGAGCTCGGCCGGGGCCTGGACAACACGGCGTTCCTCGCCGGCGGCCTGGTTCTCCGGGTTGCGGAGGCTGCCACGGTACGACGTGAGGCGGCGCTGCTCGACGCGCTGGCCGGCCGGGTGTCGCTGCCTGTGCCGGCGGTGCGGTTCGCCGACGCGGAGGCGGGTGTGCTGGCCTATCCGCTGCTGCCCGGCCGCCCGCTGCTGGGCCGTCCGGCGCCCGCCGCGCTGGCTGGACCGATGGGCCGGTTCCTGCGGGAGCTGCACGCGATCGAGCCGACCGAGGTGCACGGCCTGGTGCCGGTCGAGGACGCCGACCCGGCCGAGTGGCTCGAGGACCTCGACGGCCCGCCCGAGCTGCTGGACCGGCTGCACGCGGAGGTCCCGGCGCCGGCGCCCCGCAGGGTCCTGGTGCACGCCGACCTGGGCGCCGAGCACATCCTGGAGCGGGACGGCACGGTCACCGGGGTCATCGACTGGACCGACGCGGCCGTCACCGATCCGGCGCTGGACTTCGCCCGGCTCTACCGCGACTTCGGCGCCGGCTTCCTCGCCGCGGTGCTGGACGCCTACGGCGGCCCCACCGACCCCGCGTTCGGCGAGCGGGTCGTGTTCTTCGCCCGGTGCGCGGCGCTGGAGGACATCGCGTACGGCGTGCCCGAGTACGTGCGAGCCGCCCAGCGTTTTCTGTCAGGTGACGATAACGTCAGTGACGACCCGGCAGAAGGGGTGCAGGCATGGGACGCGTGAAGATGGGCGCGGTGGTGTCGCTGGACGGGTTCATCGCCCGCGACGACGACACCGTCGGGCCGCTGTTCGACTGGTTCGGCAACGGCGACGCCGAGTGGCGGTGGTCGCCACGGCAGGACGAGCCGTGCCGCACCACCCTGGCGTCGAAGTACTTCGTCCAGTCCGTGTACCCGAACATCGGCGCGGTCGTGATCGGGCGGCGACTGTTCGACCTGACGGACGGGTGGGGCGGCGTCCCACCGGCCGGCGAGCACGTCTTCGTCGTCACCCACACGCCACCGACAGGCTGGAAGCACGCGGACACCGCACCGTTCACGTTCGTGACCGGCGGCGTCGCGGCCGCGATCGAGCAGGCCCAGGAGCTGGCCGGCCCCGACCGGATCGTCGACGTCGCGGCCGGGCAGATCGGCGGGCAGGCGCTGCGCCTCGGCCTGATCGACCAGATCGTGCTGCACGTGGTGCCGGTCGTGTTCGGCTCGGGCCGCCCGTTCTTCGGCGGCGCCGGCACCGGCGACCCCATCACCCTCGGCAACCCGTCCCGCATCGTGCAGGGCGACCGCGTCACCCACCTGCTGTACGACGTCGCTTGACAGCGGGCCCCGGGATGGGGGAACGTGGCAGCCGGCCACGCAGACGGTGTGGACATTGGTGCATGAGGGACTGAAGCCTGTGATCCGGGTAGGCCGAGCGGCCGCCTGAGCGTCGATGTGACGACGCATGCGTTGGGCGGCCCCATGTCTTGTTCGCCCATCGTTGGTCTTCTCACGTCTTGAGGTATCACCGTGTCCTTGGATGCCCGCATCCAGCAGTCCGTCGTCGTCAACCTCTCCAACCGCCCCGCACCCGTGTGGGTCGGGCCGTTCGTGATCGGGGTCGACCCGACGACGGCGAGCCCGAGCATCAACTACGCCACCCCGCGCCCTGACGCCCCGATCACCGCCGGCGACGTCGCCGACCTGGTCGCGGCGTTCCGGGCCGCCGACCGCACGCCCCGGTTGGAGTACGTCACCGGCTGCGCCCCGTCGCTGGAAGGGCTGCTGCTCGCCGCCGGTTTCGTGGTCGAGGCGCGGCACACGTACCTGTGCTGCCGCCCGTCGACGCTGCGGACGCCTGCCGTGCCCGACCCGTACCAGCTGCGGACACCGGACACCGACGAGCTGCTCGCGGCGCTGATCGGTGCGCAGAACGCCGCCTTCGGCGCGGAGCCCGTCGCGTCCCCGGCGGACGTGGCCCGGGTCCGCCGCCTGCAGGCCGCCGGTGGCGTCGCCGTCATGGCCGTCACCGGCGACGAGTGCGCGGGCGGCGGCCAGGCGGTCCCACCCGCCGACGGGGTGAGCGAGGTCGCCGGGATCGCCGTGTGTACCCCGCACCGCCGCCGCGGCCTCGCCGGTGCCATCACCGCCGACGTGACGGCCCGCCTCTTCGCGTCCGGTGTGGACCTCGCCTGGCTCGAGGCCTCCGGCGAGGACTCCTGGCGCGTCTACACCCGCGTCGGCTACGAGCGCGCCGGCGAACGGCTGTACATGACGATGACCTGATCGCAGCCCAGCGGCGGTCCTGGCCTGCGCCGGGGCCGCCGCCCGTCAGGGGTTGGTGGCGAACCGTTCGGGGCGGACCAGGACGGCGACGCGCCGGTCCTCCAGCATCGCCCGGTCGTACTCGTCGAGGTCGGGGTGGACGCCACCGGCGGCGTGGTAGACGTCGCGCAGCAACAGCCTGAGCGGCTCGGCGCCGGCCTCGGGCCCGACGACCTCGGCGGTCCCGGCCACCGAGATCCACTCCCAGCCGGCACGGAAGACGAGCGTCGCCCGCGGGTGACCGGCCAGGTTTCGAAGCTTGGCGGTGTCACCACGGGAAACCAGCGCGACGACCGGCTCACCGGTGGCCGGGTGCGGCAGGACGCCGGCGTTGACGACCGACGTCGACGGCTCACCGTCCGGCCTGATCGTCACCAGCACGGCCAGCCAGTGCTCCCGCCCGGCCAGCTCCGTCACCCGCCGCAGCCCCGCCTCGATCGTCGTCATGCCGCCACCCTATCCACCGCCGCCGGCTCAGGCGTCCGCATCGTAGGCGTGCAGGCCGAGCAGCACACCGGCCGGATCGGTGATGTAGCAGCCGTGACCGAGACCCGGCAGGGTGAACGGCTCGACCACGACCGTGCCCCCGTTGGCGCGGACCACCTCGAGGGTCTTCGGCAGGTCGTCGACCCGGATCACCGGCACCGTGCGCGGCTGCCCGTCCCGGGAGGCGAGCAACCCCGTGTCGACCCCGGCCCCGTCCCCGTGCGGCGCGACGAGGTAGTCGGCCGCGGCGAACGGCTGCGCCCGCCACCCGAACGCCACTTCCATGAACGCGTTCGTGGCGGCGAGGTCCGGGCTGTTGATCTCGACGTAGGTAACGGGCTGGGTCATGTGGGCTCCTCGGGTCGCAGTGCTGGTGCGCGCGCGTGCCGGCCGGCCAACTCCCGGGCCCAGCCGCCGATCGTGTCGAGCGGCCCGGTCAGCAACTCGTGCCACCGGTGCCGCCCACGCGTCTCGGCCCGCACCAGCCCGGCGTCGATCAGCACCCGCAGGTGCTGCGACACCGCCGGCCGGCTGACCGGAAACAGGTCGGCCAGTTGCCCGGTCGTCGCCGGCCCCAGCGCCAGCCGCACGTGGTCGCAGGCGATGCCCCGGTCCTGGTCCACAACTGCACTCCCAGCACGTGGACGCCTGATGCGAATTACTCGCCCGACGCTGTTAAGCGAGGGCGCGGCAAACCGGGCGTACTAGAACACTTCGCAGGAAGTTCATAAAACCGTAGATGCGATTGAGGGTGGGGCCATCTCTCAGCGGATTTCCAAGGGGTTGCCTGACTCGTACAAGCTTCGTGACAGCACGCCTCGAGCCTATGAGGTATGGGTAGGGGCCACTGTGTACACTGGTGTGGGAGGGCCTGGCGCACTCACGCGAGTGCTGATGAACTCCGATGAGTCCGTTGGCTACATTCTTCACCACAACTACAATCAGGTATTTCCATATCCATGGGCAAACTTGCCTGGCGCACTTACGGGGCAGTGATCCAGCAGTGATCAGCTCTACTGTTAAGAGGGATCTCGCGGCTGCGGGGCTGCTTGTCACCGAGAGGGCCGACGAGCAGCCCGAGGGGTTGATTCCCCCGATCGTTGTAGCTCAGGCTGCAAGTTGTCCGCCTGGCGATCGCCGCACTGATGTCGTTCTGGACCGTGGGGATCCACAGCTGACGCAGAAGGCCAACGCTGGTTGGCATCAGCTTTCTTCTGAAGCTGGCCTCTTCTCGGAGGGGGATGGTCGATTCTTGCTCGGCCTGCCTGGGGAAGAAGAAGGCATCTCTTCCTGGATCCAGGTCAGGCTTGAGGAGTCCTGGGATATTGCAGGTAGAGGTGCCGCGAGTTTGCTCGGAAGTGGGGCGGGTCGCCCGGAATTCGTCGCTCTGTCTTTGGATGGATCTGTAATCTCGTGCGGCACAACAGGGCAATGCTCTGTTGAGCTGTTGGTTGTCAAGCAGCCGGAGTGCTCACACGTACTTCGACGGTTCGCCGAGTCGCTGACCTCCGCCAGCTATGCTGACCCGCGCGACCGGCTGGCATCACGTCAGTGGCTTGATGCGCATCCTGTTGATGAATAGTCCTTGGTTGTCTGGTGCCTGATTGTCGCTATTTGGGTGCGGGCCTCTCGGTTCGAGGCGCTACTTCAAAGGCGACATGGCGATTACGCAAGGTGGTGTGGCGCCGCTGTACTGCCGCGCATGCGGCGGCCACGGCACCCGTCCCGATGCCCACGGCCGGATGTGGTGCCGGGGATGTTCGGGTACCGGGCGGCGTCATGGCGTCGATCTGTCCGGGCTCGCCGGTGAGGCATGCGAACGCGTGGTGGAGCCGCACGGAAGTGTGCACGCCACGTCCATCTGAAACGAGGCAGACGCGCGCACCTTTGGTAAGGGGGTGTCGGGACCGGCGGCAGGGGTCATCTCGGCCGCCGGCCTCGGACCCTTAGGCGGTGGGGGTGGTGGTGCAGGCCCAGTCCTGCTGGCCGGGCGGAGAGTACGGCGAGACGCCCGAAGCGTTGGACGAGCGGACCTTGAAGCACATGTACGTGCCGGGGGCGAGGCCGTCCCAGGTCAGTGACGTCGAGTTGGCGCCGGTGGTGCGGGACCTGCTGCCGTCGATGACGGTGAAGCCGGTCTCGTCGGAGGAATTGTCCGTCCACTGTAGACGGATGACGGTCGGGCCGGTCGGGGTGGCGGTCAGGTTCGAGGGCGCGGCGGGGCCCTGGCCGGCGAGGCTGGTGGCGCAGACCCAGTCCTGCTGGCCGGCCGGGTGGTAGGCGGACGGGCCCGCGGCGTTGAACGCGCGCACCTTGAAGCACATGTACGTGTCCGGGGCCAGGCCGTCCCAGTCGAGGGCGGTCGCGTTGGCGGCGGTGTCGCGGGAGGCGGCGCCGTTGAGGACGCTGAAGCCGGTCTCGTTGCTGGAGGCGTCCGTCCAGCGGAGGCGGATCGTGGTGCTGCTGATCGGGGTCGCTGTCAGCTTCGACGGCACTGCGGGTGCACCGGCGACCGAGACCCTGCTGGGCGGTGGCGACGGCGGGGTGGGGACCGCCGTCGACGGGCCGCGGGTGGCGGACGCGGCCGGGGAGCCGGGGGCTCCGGTGAGGCCGGCGGCGCCGCCGGCGGTGGCCGGACCCGGCTCGGTGGTGCCGGCGGCGTGCGCGGGGGTCTGAGGGTCGCCGCCGGGCAGCAGCGCGACGGTGGCGGCGGCCGCGGCCAGCAGCAGCACCGCACCGGCGGCGGCCACGATGACCCGTCGGCGGCCGCGGCCGGGTGCGGCGGTCAGGGGCCGGGTCGGCTCCGCGGTCAGCGCCTCCCGCGCGGCGGCGGCGAGGGCGGCACCCGAGGGCCACCGGTCCGCGGGGTTCTTGGCCATCGCCCGCGCGACCACCGAGCGGACCGCGGGCGGCACGTCAGACGGCAGGGGCGGCGGCTCGTCGTGGGCGTGGCGCAGCGCGATCTGCAGCATGCTCTCGCCGGTGAACGGCAGGTCGCCCGCGAGGCAGCGGTACGCGACGACGCCGAGGGAGTAGATGTCCGACTGGGCGGTCGCCGGCTCGCCGGCCGCGCGTTCCGGCGCGATGTACGACGCGGTGCCCAGCAGCAGCCCCATCGACGTCTCGTGGGTGCTGGTGGCGGAGCGGGCGATGCCGAAGTCGGTGAGGACGGTGCTGCCGTCGGGGCGGATCAGCAGGTTCGCGGGCTTGACGTCGCGGTGCGTCACGCCCTTCTCGTGGGCCGCGTGCAGCGCGAGCGCGGCCTCGGCGACCAGCCGCATCGTGGTCTCGGCGGACAGGCGCGGCGAGCGGTCCAGGGTGCGGGCCAGGGACTCGCCTTCGATGTACTTCATGACCAGGTACACGCTGGCGGTGGGGTCGTCGCCGAAGTCGTACACGTCGACGACGCCGGGGTGGCTGATCGTGGCCATGGTGCGCGCCTCGGTCCGGAACCGGTCGATGAACGACGGGTCGCCGGTGGGTGCCCGCAGCAGCTTGACCGCGACCGTGCGGCCGAGCACGCGGTCGTGCCCCTGCCACACGTCGCCCATGCCGCCGGAGGCGATGTGCTGCCCGATCTCGTAGCGCCCCGCCAGTACCGTGCCCGAACCTGTCATCCGTGTCACCCACCCCTCCGTACGCAGGCGATCGTAATGGCTGTGTGCGTTGACACATCGCCAGGGATCTTTCCGGACGGGGGTGCCCGGCGCATGATCAGCGCATGGCGTTACAGGCCCGGGCGAGGCGAATCGCCGCTGCGTTGGTCATCCTGCCCCTGCTGCTCGGCTGCGGCTGCTGCGAGGGGCCGGCCGTGGTCTTCGACGAGATCTTCGGCGGGAACCGGGCCGCGTTCACCGAGCAGGACGTGATCGGCGACTGGTCCAGCGACTGCGACGGCACGATCAGCATCCGCGCCGACGGCACCGCCACCGTCAAGCAGCTGCCGTACCGTGAGGACTCCGACGGCGTCGAGACCAAGGCAGACGGCGAGTTCACGTGGAAGATCGTCGCCGCGACCAAGGACCACGATCAAGAGGTGGAGTTCGCGAACAAGGGCGACTTGGAGTTCAGCGCCCACGCGGAGCGGACCTGGGGCGACTTCGAGGATCTCGAGTACTACCTGACCCGGCCGAGCGACCCGATCTACTGCGTGCTGAGCAAGCAGTAGCGTCAGGCGGGCTGGTCGCCGGGCACGTCGGTGATGAAGCCGACCTGCGGCGGCGCCTGGTCGCGGCACACGGCGGGCGAGACCGGCACGGACGTCGTGCCGCCCGCCAGCCCGACGCGGAACGTGCCGGGAGCCCCGGTGCAGGACGTCGCGGTGTACGTGACGCGGGTGCTGTCCGGTGTCCACGCGGGTGCGGTCCCGGTGCGGTCGCTCACCTGGTGCTTGCCCGCGCCGTTGACGCGCATCACCCAGACGGTGTTGTTGTGCACGTACGCGATGCGCTTGCCGTCGGGGGAGAGGCTCGGCTGCGAGTTGACCTCGTCCTCGGTGAGGCGGACCGTCTTGCCGTGGTCGACGGTGTAGATGACGCCGGCGCTGGCGTAGACGGTGGCCGTGGTGCCGGCGTGCGCGGGGGAGGACGCGAGAAGGCTGCCCAGCCCGGCAGCGGCGGCGAGTCCGACGAGCGTGATCGTGGTGCGGTTCATCCGTGGCCTCCTGTGGTGCGTCGCTTCCCTGTGACGCAGTGACCATCGGCGCAACCGCGCTGCACCTGAACGGTTCCCGCCCGAAAACCGGTGTGACGATCAGGGCGTCACACGGAACATCTCCAGCGCCAGACGGTTCGGGCCCGCGCCGCGGGTCGTGGCGACCCAGTCGTCGCCGAGCCCGGCGAGCCAGCTGCCGAACCGGCCGCGGTCCTCGCCGGAGCGCGCCGCGTACACCCGCACGAACGGCTTCTCGCCGACCGCGCCCTGCACGGCGACGAGCCCCGCGGTGAGCGCGCAGTCCCAGCTCGCCGACAGCCCCGGCAGGCCGCTGTCCGGCGCCTTCCAGCGCACCGCTCCGGTCTGGAAGTCCAGCAGCCGGAAGCCGCCCTCGTCGGCGGTGTCACGCACCAGCAGCGTCGTGCCGTCGCTCTCCAGCGGCACGCCCCGCTCGTCGGAGCGCCAGACGGTGCGGCCGGTCGCGAGGTCGTACACCTGGACGGCGTCGTCGGCGGTCGTGGCCGCGATCCTCGTGCCGGCGCCGATGAGGACCGCCCCCGCGTGGCGGTCGCCGAACGCCCGCTGGCACTCGCCGCCGCGTTCGCGTCCGCTGTAGACGGCACCGGAGGTCGTCTTTTTCCCGGTGTCGCCACTGTACGAGGTGACGGCGACCGTGCAGTTCGGGTCGCCACCGGGCGGGTCGTGGTCCGTGGTGACGATCAGGTCCCCTGCGGCGAGCGCGAACCAGCCCCGCTCCCGCGGTACAGACGCCGCCGACGCCACACCGGTCGCCGGGTCGAGCAGGGTCAGGCCGCCTTGGGGTGCCCCGGTGAGCAGCAGCCGCGGACCGGCCTGCGGCGCGAACGGCCCCCGCCGCCCGATCGTGTCGGCGCCCACGTTGCCGGTCGCCTTCGGCAGCCGCCACAGCTCCCGCCCGTCGCGCATGCCGAGCGCCACCAGCGTGCACACCACCCCACCGGCCGGGCAGTCTCCACTGTAGACAGCGTCGGCGTAGACGACGGGCCGCCACAGCGACGGCGGCGTGCCCCAGACCGGAGTCCCGGTCGCGGCGTCGAGCACGAACACGCGATGGGTCAGCGCCGCCGCGTCCGCCTCCTGAAGGACGACCCGGTCGCCCGCGACGACGGCCACGTGGGCGGCCTTGTCCCGCCGCCACAGCTCTCGCCCGGTCTGCCTGTCCAGCCCGAGCAGCGTCTGGTCGCCGATGACGACCGCGAGGTCCCCGACGACCGCCACGTCCTGCGCCCCGGTCTCGACCTGCACCGTCCACAACGGACGCGGCCCGGGGTCGGGCGTCTCGCCGTGGCCGCAGGCAGCCGTCGCCAGGATGATGCCGATCGTGCCCGCGACAGCCCACCGCATGCACCTCACCGTAGTCCGTGGCGCGACAATTGCCACATGACCGGCGACGACCTGGTGCGGGCGGGCGGGGTGTTCGAGGACGACGCCCTCATCGCCCGCGTGAACGACGCGCTGCGGGGCATGTGGTCGCGGGTCGACGCGGTGCCCCGCGACGACCCGTTCTGGTCGCGGACCAACCACCGGACCACGTGGTTCAAGGTGCACGACCACGCCCGCGCGTGCCTCGACCGCGACCCGTCGGACGCGGAGGCCCGGCTCGCGCTGGTCGGGCTCGCGATGCGGGCCGGCGCGTTCGACGGCCTCGACCTGCTCGCCGAGGACGCCACGGCGCGCGACGGCGCGGTGCACGACCTGATCGCGGTCACCGAGTGGGTGTGGCTGCAGGTCGGCGTGGACCCCGGCCCGACGCTGGAGCGGGCGCTGCTGATGGTCGGCGGTCCGGCGCTGCGGCGGCTGTCGGCGTCCGGCATGCGCGCGGCGGCGGCCGGTCTCGCGTTCCTCGACGGAGCGTCGTTCGCCGAGGCGATCGGGCGCGATCGGTGGCAGCTGCTGCTGTACGCGCTGGTGGACCCGTCGTTCGACGAGCGGGCGCGGGAGTGCCTGCGCGACGATGCGTCGGCCGTCGGCGACCTGATGGACGCGGCGCGGTGGTGGGCGACCTACCGCGACACCGACGTCACCGGACGCCTTCGGGAACTGCTCGTGAACGCGGCGCCGGGGTCTGCTACGTCGGGGCGGACGGCAGGTACCGGCGGACCTCCGTCGCCACGATGACGGCGCCGGCGCCGGCGCGGGTTCGGGGTCGCCGCCGGTGCACGCGCCGGTCGCCAGGCCGAGCATGACCGCCACCGCCAGCCGCGTGTTCGGCCGCGCCGTGGCGAGGTCAGTGGACGCCGGACAGCAGGCGGCGGATCGTGGGGGTGAGGGCGGCGAGGACGGCGCCGAAGAGCAGGGCGGTGGCGCCGAGCGCTCCGAAGTACCAGGTCTCGTGCGCCTCGTCGTAGTAGCGGGCGAGGACCCCGGACATGGCGGTGCCGAGCGCCACGGACAGGAAGAACAGCGCGACGGTCTGGGTGCGGAACGCCACCGGCGCGACCTTGGTGGACAGCGACAGCCCGACCGGCGACAGCAGCAGCTCCGCGATCGTGAACACCAGCAGGATCCCGGCGAGGGCGAGCAGCGGCGCGCTGTTGGGCCCGCCGCCGGCGAGCGGCAGGAACAGCAGGAACGCCAGCCCCATCACGGCGGTGCCGGCGGCGAACTTGGCCGGGGTCGACGGCTGCCGGTCGCCGAGCCGCGTCCAGAGTGCCGCGAACGCGCCGGACAGCACGATGATGAACACCGGGTTGATCGCCTGGACCCACGAGACGGGCATCTCCCACCCGAGGATCGTGCGGTCCAGCCGCCGGTCGGAGTAGATCGTCACGACGGTGAACTGCTGCTGGTAGAGCGACCAGAACACCGCGCTGGCCAGGAACATCGGGATGAACCCGAGCATGCGGCGGCGCTCGACGGCGGTGACGGCGCGGCTGGTGAGGATGACGACGAAGTAGGTGGCCGCGGCGACGGCGCTGACGACCACGACGGCCGTCGCGAGCCGGTCCGCCGGCAGCAGCCCGCTGACCACGACGGCCCCGACCGCGGCCAGCCCCGCGACGGCGACCGCGGCGACGAGCCACCGCCGTGCGGCGGGCAGCGGGTTGGGCACCTCGCGCGCGGTGTCCTTCAGGTCGCGCCGTCCCATGGTGTACTGGACGAGCCCCACCGCCATGCCCGCGGCCGCCAGCCCGAAGCCGTAGTGGAAGCCGACGTTCTCCTGCAGCAGCCCCGTCAGCAGCGGCCCGGCCAGCGCGCCCAGGTTGACGCCCAGGTAGAACAGCGAGAACCCGGCGTCCCGGCGCGGGTCGTCCGCGGCGTACAGCGACCCCACCAGCGACGTCGCGTTGGCCTTCACCCCACCCGAGCCGACCGCGATCAGCACCAGGCCCACGCTCACCCCGGCCAGCCCCGGGATCAGGGCGAGGGCGAGGTGCCCGGCCATGACGAGCACGGCGCTGCCGAACAGGACCCGTTCCGGCCCGAACAACCGGTCCGACGCCCACCCGCCGAGGATGGTGGACAGGTAGACGGCGCCGCCGTACGCGCCGACGATGCTGGTGGCGGTCGCCCGGTCGATGCCGAGCCCGCCGTCGGCCGCCGAGTAGTACAGGTAGATGAGCAGGATGCCCTGCATGCCGTAGAACGAGAACCGCTCCCACAGCTCGACCCCGAACAGGTTCGCGAGCACCCGCGGCTGCCCGAAGAACGTGCGCTCCCTGGTGCCCCCCACCGTCATACCGCGTACGCCTACCCGCGCCCACCCCGTCCAACCACCCCTGGCGGGTGAGTATCGACGGCCGTGAAAGCTACGCGGGCTCAGACCCCGAACGGCGGGGCGTAGGCGATCGTGCCGGAGGGGACCTCGACCCCGTCCCGCAGCGCCATCGCCATCAGCGCCTCGTCGGGCACGTCGAACGGGGCGCGGATGCCGAACTGCGACGCCCGGCCGAACCCGAACCGCGGGTAGTACTCCGCGTGCCCCAGAACAACGACGGTCTGCTCGCCCATGGCGCGCGCCGCGTCGAGCGCCGCCCGGATCGCCGCCGAGCCCGCTCCCTGCCGCTGCACCCGAGGCAGGACCGAGCACGGCGCGAGGGCGAGCGCCGGCTTCCCGCCGATGTGGCACCGGGTCAGCAGCGCATACCCGACCGCTTCACCGTCCTCCCCGGCCGCGACGACGGACAGGCCGTCGATCCAGGCCGGGTCCGCGCGCAGCGCGTCGACGAGGTCGGCCTCCTCCGCCGTCGGGAACGCGGCCAGGTTGACCGCCCGCACGGCCGGCTCGTCGGCCGCGGTCTCGACCCTGGTCACCCACCTCGTCACGCCCGCCATCCTATCGACGCCAGCCGTGCCGCGACCGGTACTCAAGCGCGGTTGAGTACCGCGACGGATGGCCTGTGCCGTTCGAGCCGCGAAGCTGGTCGGCATGGGGAAGCGGCACGCGCTCGTGGTCGGGCAGCTCGCCGGGGTCTGGCTGCTGGGCTCGGCCGGGCTGCCCGCCGCGGTCGGGGTCGTGGTCGCCGCCGCGTTCGCCCACAGCCCGGCAGGCCTCGTCGGGGGCGGCATCGTGGTCGCCGGCGTCTTCCTGCTCGTGCTGTGGCTGATCGTGAGAGCGACCGCGGCGGCGTCGGTGCTCGGCGGGACGACCGGGCGGCAGGTGTGGTGGGTGCTGCTCGTGCTGGGGTTCGGTGTGGCGCTGTGGGGGTTCGGATGGGCGCTGACCGACGAGGCCGGGCTCGGCGTGAGCCGCGACGGTGCGCTCACCCAGCTGTGCAGCGGCATCCCGTTCGCCCTGGTCGCCGGTGTACTGCTGCGCGGCTGGCCGGCCCGGCTGACCGCGGCCGGGACCCTGGTGGCGCTCGTCGCGGCCGGACTCGTCGCCCTGGCCCGGTCCTCGCCGGCCCTTCCGCCCGCCGCTGAGCTGCCCCACGATCCGCCGTACGTCGTCAGCGTCCCCGGCTACCGTCCCACCGACCCCTCGTTCGGCGGGGTCGTCGGCACCCGGACGTTCACGCCCACCGACCCCGCGGCGATCCCGCAGCCGCGCTGGATCACCGTCCTCGCGTACGCCCGGCAGTACGCGGTGACCGATCCCAGCCCGTGCGGCGAGACCGCGTACGACTCGAGCCTCCGGATCGCCGAGTGCACTGCCGAGCCGGACGGCTGGGTCTACCGCCGCGGCGTCGCGGAGCACGGCTACCAGGTCACCTCCGGCCAGTCGCTCGTCGTGGTGGCCGGCCCGCTCGTCGTGGACCGCCAGGTGCTGCGCGCCGCCGCCGCGACGGTCCACCCGGCGTCCCCGGCGGAGCTGACCGCGCTCAGCTCCGAGGGCGAGGAGGGCGTCTTCTTCGCGTCGTCGCCCGGCTACATCCCACGCAAGCAGGGCATCCCGCCCGGCGTCCGGCTCGAACCCGCCGACCCCGCCGCCTCACCGCAGAGCGTCGTGATCGACGTCTTCGCCGACCTGTCGGAGAACACCTGCGGCGCGGCCACCTGCACCGCGGAGCCCGGCGGCCTGCTCTACCGCCGCACCGACGACACGCACGGCTACGTGATCGCGCGCGGCCACGTCCACGTGTACGCCATGGGCGGCCTCAGGGTCGACAAGGCCCTGCTGCGCCAGGCCGTCCTCGACGCCCGCCCCGCGACCGAGGAGGAGCTGCGCCGCTCCCTGCCCCCGCCACCCCCGCAACCCAGGAACGCCATGTCCCGCCTCCGCGACTGGCTCCGCGGCTGATCCCGTCATCGGGAAGCCGACCGGGCGGCGCGGTCCGACCGCTGTCGTCACGCTGTCGCCGCTCACGGACGCCGGCGCCGGGTCCGCCACTGGTGCACGGCGAGGACCGCGGCGGCCTCGACGGTCCAGGCGGCGAGGACCATGGCGGCGTCGCGGGCGTCGGTGTGCTGGTCGACGGTGCTCCGCGCGACCTCGCCGAGCCAGTACGTCGGCAGCGCCTTCGCCACGTCGACCAGCCAGCCCGGGAACAGCGCCAGGGGCACGAGCAGCCCGCCGAGCAGCGCGCCGACGGTGAGCGCCCCGCCGGCGACGACGGGCTGGTCGCGGGCCGCGACGAGCTGGCCGAGCACCAGCCCCAGCAGGGCGAACGGCAGCGTCGCCAGCCAGATCCCGGCGACGATCCGGGTCCACGCGCCCGCGGCCAGGTCGACCTGGTCGACGAACCGGGCGAGCAGGCACACCACCGCGATCGGCGTGGCCGACACCAGCACCGCGGTGAGCGCCTTCGCGGTCAGGTACGCACCCGGGGTCAGCGGCGTGAGGCTGAGCTGCCGCTGCCAGCCGCCGGCGCGCTCCAGCGCGATCCGCGCGGTCGGCAGGGTCGCGGCGATGTACGCGCCGAGCGCGGCCAGGGTCGGCACCAGGTAGGCGTCGCCGTCGAACGGCACGGCCAGCCGGTAGCCGAGGAACAGCACCGCCGGCAGCGCGACGGCCAGCAGCAGGTAGCGGCGGCAGCGCAGGGCCCGCCGGGTCTCCAGCGCGAGATATCCGAGCATGCGGTCCCCCTACGCGATCGCGGCGGCCGGCAGCGCGACGACCCGGTCGAAGACGGCATCGGGCAGGGACCGGGCGGTGACCAGGACGGCCGTGCCGCGCCGGCCGAGGACGCGCAGCGACTCGTGGAAGCCCTCGAACGCGGGCGGCTCGTCGAGCACCACGACGTCCGGGCAGCCGGCGAGCGCCAGCGCGTACCGGACCTGCCGCCGCTCGCCGGGGGACAGCGTCCCGCAGCGGCGCCCGGCGAGGGCCCGCACGCCGGCGAGGTCCAGCGCCTCGGTTACAGGCCTGGAGGACCGGTGCAGCGCGGCGATCATCGCGACCGTCTCGTGCACGCCGCAGTCGTCGAGCAGGGTGCCGTGCTGCAGCATCGCGCCGACCCGCCCGGCGCGGACCGCGTCGCGCGGCGCCCGGCCGTGGATGCTCACCTCGCCGGCGTCCGGGCCGGTCAGGCCGAGGACGATCTCGACCAGTGCGGACTTGCCGGCGCCGGGCGGGCCGAGCACCGCGACCAGCGCGCCGGGTGGCACCGACAGGTCGAACCCCGCGACGACGTGCCGCTTGACGAGCCCGCTGATCCGGATGGCGTACACGGCGATCTCCCTCGAATCGAACCGTCCGACCTCGACGATCCGATGCTGCGGGCGCCGCTTATCGGGGCGGCATCGCGCGCTTATCCCGCGTCGAGCTCCGCCAGCCGGGACCGCACCTGCGCCTCCAGCCGGGGTGACCGGACGACCCGCAGCAGCTCCAGCGCCGCCCGCAGCTCGGCCGCGGCGAGCCCGGGGTCGCCGGCCGCCGTCGCCAGCTCGGCGCGCGCCACCAGCACCCGCGCCTCCACGATGCGGTCGCCGGCCTCCCGCGCCAGCCGGAGCGCCTCCCGCAGCGCCGCACCGGCGCCGGCGAGGTCGCCCATCCGGACGGCCGCCTGGCCGGTGCCGTGCAGCGCGTACGCCTCGCCGACCCCGTCGCCGAGCGACCGCACGACGGTGAGGGTCTGCGCGAAGACGTACGCCGCGGCCTGCGGCTCCCCGGCCTGCAGGTGCAGCTGGCCGAGCCGGTACAGCACCTGCGCCTCGACCCGGCGGCTGCCGGCGCGGCGGGTGTCGTCGAGGGCCTCCGGCAGGATCGCCCGGGCGGCCTCGATGTCGCCGAGCTCGAGCTTGATGTGGGCGAGGCCGTGCAGCACGTATGCGGCGGCGGCCGGATCCCCGATCCGGCGGAACGTGTCGAGGGCCCGCGTGTAGCGGTCGGTGGCCTCGTCCTGCCGGCCGAAGACCCGGTCGATGAAGGCGACGTGGCCCTCGACCAGCGCCACCCCCTGGTCGTGGCCGACCTGGTCGAACAGCGCACAGGCCGTGTCGAAGGACTCCAGGGCGTCGTCGAAGCGCTGCTCGAACATGAGCAGCGAGCCGACCGAGTACCGCATCGCCGCCTGCCCCCGCACGTCGCCGGCCGCGGTGGCCGCCTCCAGGGCGACCCGGTGCGTCTCGCGCCAGTCGCCGAGGTAGTTGCGGGACTCGAACAGGGTGACCGCGGTCATCGCCAGCCCCCAGCCGTGCTCGACGAGACCGGCCCGGGCCGCGTGCCGCACCGCCGCGACGATGACCGGACGTTCGCGCTCGAACCATTCCAGCGGCGGGCTGGTCCGCACCGGCAGCGGGAACAGCGACGCGGGCGAGCGCACCCGTAGGAAGTCGCCGCCGTACATGGCGATGTGCGCCTCACCGGCGAGGAACAGCAGCGCACCCAGGTAGCGCTCCAGTGCCCCGGTCTCGCCGTCGTCCGGGGTGAGCCGCTCGCGGGCGAAGACCCGGATCAGGTCGTGCAGCCGGTACTGTGTGGCCTCCCCGCGGCTCGACCCGCCGGTCTCGACCAGCTGCGCGTCGGCGAGCTCGTCGAGGAGGTCCTGCGCGTCCGGCAGCGGCATGTCGAGCAGCGCCGCCGCGGTCCACCCGGAGAAGTGCGGGACGTCCGGGACCGTCAGCAGGCGCAGCAGCCGCTGGGCGTCGCGGCCGAGATGGTCGTACGTGAGGGCGATGCTGGCCCGCACGCCCATCCCGCTGTGCGCGAGCTCGTCGAGGCGGCGGGTCTCGACCGCGAGCCGGCGCAGCAGCTGGTCCACGCTCCAATGTGGACGGGCGGCGAGCCGGGCGCCGGCGATCCGCAGCGCCAGCGGCAGGTGCCCGCACAGCTCGGCGAGCTCGGCCGTCGAGTCCGACTCGGCCTCGATCCGGTCGGCGCCGACGACCCGGGACAGCAGTTGCACCGAGTGGGCGGCGTCGAACACGTCGATGTCCACGTGCACCGCGCCCGGCAGCCCGGCGAGCCGCCCGCGGCTGGTGACCATCACCGCCGACCGCGACGAGCCCGGCACCAGCGGGCGGACCTGGCTCTCGCTGCTGGCGTTGTCGAGCACGACGAGCATCCGCCGGTTGGACAGCAGCGCGCGGTAGCGCTCCGCGCACTCGTCCAGCGTCGTCGGGATCTGCGTGCCGGGCACGCCCAGCGCCCGCAGGAACCGTTCGAGCACCTGCATCGCGCTGACCTGCTCGCTGTGCCGGCCGTGCAGGTCGGCGAAGAGCTGGCCGTCGGGGTAGCGGGCGGCGAGCCGGTGCGCGGCGTGCACCGCGAGGGTGGTCTTGCCGACGCCGGGCTTGCCGGGCATCACCACGACCGGCACCGCGAAGCGGGACGCGTCCTGCGCGGCGAGGGTCAGCTGCCGCTCGATCGCGTCGAGCTGGGTGCTGCGGCCGGTGAAGTCGGCGATGTCCGTCGGCAGCAGGTGCGGCGCCGCCGGTGCCGGCGCGACCGCCGCCCGCTCCGGCAGGGCCAGCCGCGGGTCGTCGGTCAGGATCGCGTGCTCGAGCCGGCGCAGCTCCTCCCCGGGCTCCAGGCCCAGCTCGTCGGCGAAGTACCGCCGGGCCGCCCGATACGTCTCGAGGGCCTCCGGAGCGCGCCCTGACCGGTGCAGCGCCAGCATCAGCTGCCCGCGCAGCCTCGTGCGCAGCGGCTGCTCCGCGACCTGGCTCGCGAGCTCGTCGACCAGCTCCCGGTGCCGGCCGAGGCCGAGCTCCAGCTCCACGCACTCCTCGACCGCGGTGTATCTGCGGTCGGTGAGCCGCGCCGCGGCGGACTGGATGAGCCGGCTGTCGATGCCGTCGAACGCGGGGCCGCGCCACAGCGCCGCCGCCGCCCGGTAGCCCGCGACGGCCTCTGTGGCGCGGTTCACGGAGCGTGCCTGCCGCGCCTGGCGCAGCTCCTCCTCGAACCGCCACAGGTCCAGCTCGCCGTCGCCGATGCGCAGCCGGTACCCCTGTGCCTGCGTCACGATCGCGTCAGGGTCACCGTGCGTAGCGAGCAGGCGCCGCAGCGCTGACACGCAGATCTGCACCTGCACCCGTGCCGTCGACGGCGGCTCCTCGCCGTAGAGCGCCTCGACGAGCCGCTCGAGCCGCACGGCCTTGTCGGCGTCCAGCAGCAACGCGGCCAGCACCGTGCGCTGCCGCTGGCTGCCGAGGTCGAGGCGCTCCCCGTCGGCGGCCAGGACCTCGAGCGCGCCGAGCGCGAGATACCGCATGCACACTCCCCGATGATCGGGTCAACGGTACCGGAGGCGGCGGCAACCGTCGGTAGCCGCGGGTGCTGACTTCCGGCGGCATCTCGGGTACTGTCCGCGTGGCATTCTGCACCCGCCCCCGCTCGCGGCCGGTTCGCGGCCGGAGTGCGGAATCGCCATCGAGGAGGGCAGGGACCATGACGCAGCACGGGATGCGACCGTTTGACGATCGGCTCGCGAACGGTCACGCGCAGCTGAACAACACCGCGGAGCAGCAGGCGCCCCGCCCCGACATGAACTCCATCAACGCCCAGCACCAGGCGCTGCAGGTGCTGACGATGGCGCAGCGCACCGCCGAGGAGCACCTCGACGGCGCGAAGCGCGAGGCGGAGCAGATCCGCGCCGGCGCCCACGCCGAGGCCGGGCAGATCGTGCAGAAGGCCCAGGCGCGCGCCGACGCGCTGCGCGCCGAGGCCGAGAAGATCATCGCCGACGCGCGGGCGCAGGCCGACAGCATCGCCCAGTCGGCGGAGCAGTTCGCCGCCGAGACGGAGCAGAACGCCTCCGACGTCCTGGCCGAGGCGCAGGACCGCTCGGACAAGATCATCCAGCAGGCCCGCGCCAGCGCCCACGAGATCAAGCAGCGCGCCGAGCAGATCTACGAGGACGTCGTCGGTGGCCTGACCGCCAAGCGGCAGGCCCTGCAGCAGCAGATCGAGGCCCTGGAGCGCTTCGACCACGAGTACCGGTCGCGCCTCACCTCGTTCATGCAGCAGCAGATGCGCGCCCTGTGGGTCAGCCAGCCGCAGGTCGAGGCCGACATCGAGGACGCCGAGGCGGTCGCCGGCGAGCTGGTCGCCGGGCCCCGGCACGAGCAGCAGCCCGAGCCGGAGCCGTCGCGCGACGTGTGACCCGCCGTCACTCCCAACGGGTGCCCGCGGGCACCCGAAGGGTGGTGTTGATGCGGTTGAAGAAGTTCGTGACCGCGACCATCAGCACGAGCGCGCCCAGCTGCCGCTCGTCGTAGTGCTTCGCGGCCTCGGCCCAGATCTCGTCGGTGACCGCGCCCGGCCGGTCGGCGAGCCGGGTCGCGGCCTCGGTGAGCGCGAGCGCGGCCCGTTCGGCGTCGTCGAACGTCGGGTGCTCGTACCAGGCGGCGACGGCGAGCAGCTTGTCGGTGCCGATGCCGGCCTTGGCGCCGCTCACACCCCCGGCGTCCACGCAGGCGCTGCAGCCGTTGATCTGGCTCGCCCGCAGGTGCACCAGTTCGAGCGTCTGCCGCGGTACGCCTCCCGCGTACACCTGCTTGTACAGGTGCTGGATCGCGGCGGTGATGTCGGGCTGGGTCGCGGTGTTCTGGATTCGTGGTGTCGTCATGCCATTGCGACGTCCGCCGCGGCCGGAAGGTAACGCGTTACCTTTGCGGTCCCGTGGACGTCGTGATGGTGACACCGCATTGGGGGAACGCCGTGACCGACGAGTTCGATGCTCACCGTCCGTATCTGCACGCCGTCGCGTACCGCATCCTCGGCAGCCACGCCGACGCGGACGACGCCGTGCAGGAGGCGTGGTTGCGGCTGGCCCGGACCGGGTCCGAAGGCATCGACGACCTGCGCGGCTGGCTCACCACGGTCACCTCGCGGATCTGCCTGGACACGTTGCGGGTCCGTGGCCGGCGCGGCGAAGAGCCGCTGGAGCTGCTCGTCGGCTCCCTCTCCGACGACGCGGACCCCTCGCGGGAAGTGCTGCTCGCCGAGTCGGTGGGTCTCGCGCTGTACGTCGTGATGGACGCGCTCACGCCGGCGGAGCGGGTGTCGTTCGTGCTGCACGACGTGTTCGAGGTGCCGTTCGACGCGATCGCCGGCGTCCTCGGGCGCAGCACCGCCGCCACGAAGATGCTCGCCAGCCGCGCCCGGTCCCGCGTGCGTCTCGGCCGCCCCTCAGCCGCCGACCAGGCCGCCGCCCGTCAGGTCATCGACGCGTTCCTCGCCGCCGCCGGGCGGGGCGACGTCGCCGCGCTCCTGACCGTCCTCGCCCCCGACATCGAGCTGCGCGCGGCCGGCACTCTCATCCGCGGCGCTACCGCCGTCGCCACCCAGGCCACGACGTTCGCCCGCCCCGACGCCGTGGTCCATCCCGCGCTCATCGACGGCGTTCCCGGCGTCCTGGTCACGGTCGGCGGCCGCCCGGTGACGGTCATGGCCTTCACCGTCACCAGCGGCGTCGTCACCAGGATCTCGACGCTGACCGACCCGGCCAGGCTCGCCCAGATCGTGCCCTCCTGGGTCGCCTGACCGCCGCCTTTATCCGTCGCTATCCGTCGCTATCCGACTTCATCCGTCGAACGGGTCCCAGTGGGCGGCGTACCGCAGCAGCGAGCGGGCCAGGTCGGGGTGCGCCGCCGCCCAGCGGGTGTCGAAGACGAACCACTGGTCGAAGCCGAAGAAGCTGTCGATGTGCCGGGCGACCTGCGCGATGTGCGGCTCCAGGCTGACCCGCGTCCCGGCGAGCGGCTCGGCCGTCAGGTCCTTGAGCACCCGCTGGTGGATCAGGTCGTGCTCCGCCACGGTGTCGATCCCGGCCGGCTCGGGGTCGTAGCCGCCGAGCCGCGCGAACCGCTCCATCGCCGGCCCGATGTCGCCGTCCTGCGGCCCGACGAGGGCGCGCAGCAGCCGCGCGTCGTGCGGCCAGCCCAGTGCCTCCGGATCGGCGGCGTCGCGCAGGTGCCCGGCGAGCTCCGGCAGCGTCAGCCCGGGGAACGCCACCGCGCCCGCCAGGTCAAGGTTCGTCCCGGTGCCAGGGTGCTGCCAGCAGGTGCGGACCGAGTAGACGCAGTCCGGTCCGGCACCCGCGGGCCGCACGGTCTGCACCGGCACGTCGTGGTCGAAGGCCCCGTCCGACGCTCCCGCGGGCAGCGGCCACCCGTCCCACAGCAGGAACGCGACCCGGTCCGGCGCCGCGGCCACGTCCTCGATGAAGTAGTAGGCCAGGTCGACCTCGTCGTCGTCGGTGCGCACCCGCAACGTGTGCTCGTCGAGCCGGATGAAGGTGCCGTCGTCGTCGCCCTCGACCCAGAGGTGCTCGTCGAGCAGCCCGCGGAGCTCGTCGATTGTGTCGGGGCGGGGCAGGTGCAGCTCCCGCGCCTCCGCGAAGATGGACTCGAGCCCGTAGACCCCGCCGTCGAGCTCGTCGCCGACCCAGCCGTCCGGGTCCTCCTGGTCCCAGCCGCGCCGGAACCACTCCAGCACCGTCGCGTCCGCGACCCTGATCACCTGCTTGCTGAGCGGCGACTCGTCCCGCCACCGGCGCACGAAGTACACGCCGCAGAGCTTATGTCCTTACCGGCGTCAGGACGGGCCTGCCCAGTGGCGGGGCGTCGCGTCCGGGACCAACGGTGATGCGCACATGTGGGGGGTTCCTGTCGGTGTGGGGCCTCTGTGGCTGAGTGGACGCGTTGGCCGGTTCAAACGGTTGCGACCTCGATCGTGACCGGGACCACGTTGGTGAGGACGTCGAGGACGGCCGAGCGGGCCCGGGAGTGCTCGACCAGGTCGCGCAGCTGGTCGGCGGGGGCGTCGCCCGTGACGGTGAAGCGGACGGTGATCTGGCCGAAGCCGTTGCGGACGGCCGGGTCGAGGCCGAGGACGCCGTTGAGGTCGAGGTCGCCGGTGACGGTCGAGCGGACCTCGGTGAGGCGGATGCCGCGGGCCGCGGCGGCGGTCGCCAGGCCGGCGGTGAGGCAGGACGCGAGCGCGTGCAGGACGAGCTCCGGGCCGGCCGGGCCGTTGTCGCGGCCGGCGAGGACGGCCGGGTGGTCGGCGTCGAACTGGAACGTGCGCTCGTGCGTGCGCTCCTCGCCGCCGCCGGAGTAGTCGTGGATCGTGCCGCGGTTGTGGGTGCCGCTGATCCACTCGTTGTGGGCCCGGAACTGGAACGCGGCCGCGGCCGGGTTGCCCCGGACCGCGTCGGCGGTGGCGGAGAGGGCGGTGACGTCCACGCCGTTGCGGCTGGAGTCGTCGCGCGTCGAGGCCATGACTGCGCCCGTTACGAGGCGACGGGACGGCCGAAGGTCACCGCGTCGCGCACGGCGGCCGGGGTCGAGGCGTGCAGCGCCTGGTCCGGGCGGGCGCCGAGCGCGTCGTTGACCGTCGAGAACGCCAGCCGCAGCGCCACGAACACCGTCATCGTGAAGATCTGCGGGTCGCTGAAGCCGGCGTCGCGCAGCACCTGGACGTCCGCCTCGGTGGTGCCGTTCGGGTCGCGGGCGACCTTGCGGGCCCAGCCGGCCATCGCCCGCTCCTCGGAGCTCAGGCCGGCGTCGCTGCCGGTGAGCACCCCGGCGGCGGTCTCCGGTTCGCTGAGCCCGGCCAGCTTGCCGCCCCAGGCGAGCGCGCAGTACGAGTCGCCGAACGCCGACGCGCAGGCGGTGACGAGGATGCCGCGCTGCCGCAGGCTGAGCCGGTCGCCGGCGTTCGCGTTCCGGAGCAGCTCGAACAGCCCCGACAGCGTCTCCGGCTGGTACGCCCACAGGCGCGAGTTGTTCATCACGTACCCGAGCTCGGCGACGTCGTCGTCGAATAGGCGCTGCGCCTCGGCGGTCGGCTCGGGGGTCGCGAGAAAGCCTGCGGTGTCCATGCTGCTCCTGTCCGGTGGTGTACTGACCGCATCAGCTTCGCCGATGGGCCCCGCCGGGTCATCCGTACGTTGCACGGAACCTCCTACGGAGTTTTTGTCAGACCTGCCGGGGAGAATGCGGGCATGAGCGTCGAGGGGCAGGGCCGGGCGGCCGGCGTCACCGATCGCGAGGCGGAGGTGCTGCGCGCGGTCGGGGAGCGGCTGCGCAACCGGGAGATCGCCGAGCGGCTGCACCTGTCGGTGCGGACCGTGGAGAGCCACGTCGCGGCGCTGCTGCGCAAGCTCGGCGTCGCCGACCGGGCGGCGCTGGTCGAGGCCGGTGCCGCGCTGCGCCGTCCGGCCCGCTCCACGCCGGCCCTGCCCGCGCCGCTGACCAGCCTCGTCGGCCGGGACCGGGAGGCCGGCGAGGTCGGGGTGCTGCTGCGCGAGCACCGGCTCGTCACGCTGACCGGGCCGGGTGGGGTCGGCAAGACCCGGCTGGCGTTCCGTGTCGCCACGGGCGTCACGGCCGACGCGGGCGGCGTGGGCGGCGCGGCTGGCGTGGGCGGTGCGGGTGGCGTGGGCGGTGCGGGTGGCGCGGGTGGCGCGGGTCGCGCGGGTGGTGCGGGTGGCGCGGGTGGCGTGGGTGGTGCGGTGTGGCTCGCGGACCTGGCGCCGGTCACCCCGGATCTTGTCGGTGACGTCGTCGCGCGGGCGTTGGGTGTCGTGCCGGAGCCGGGCTGGTCCCTGACCGACATCCTCGGCGACGCCGCCGCCGGCCTGCCGGGTCTGCTGCTCGTCGACAACTGTGAGCACGTCGTGGCGGCCGCCGCCGACGTCGTCGCCACGCTGCTGCGCGCCGGCGGGCCGTTGCGAGTCCTCGCCACCAGCCGCGAGCCCCTCGGCGTGCCCGGCGAGGTCACCTACCAGGTGGACCCCCTCGATGTGCCGGCCTCCCCGGACGCGGCGGACATCGCGGGCAGCGCGGCGGTGCGGCTGTTCGTGGACCGGGCCGCGACCGCCGCGCC
Source organism: Dactylosporangium sp. NPDC006015 (assembly GCF_040614215.1). Taxonomy (NCBI): domain Bacteria; kingdom Bacillati; phylum Actinomycetota; class Actinomycetes; order Micromonosporales; family Micromonosporaceae; genus Dactylosporangium; species Dactylosporangium sp. NPDC006015. Next base: position 127,859 of record NZ_JBEXUD010000015.1, on the reverse strand, counting down.
GGGGTTCGCCCTGACCGACGGCGTCGCCCCCGCCGTCGCCGCCCTCTGCCGGCGGGTCGACGGCCTGCCGCTCGCGATCGAGCTGGCCGCGTCGCGGCTGCGCACGTTCGGGCCGGCCGAGCTCGTCGAGCACCTCGACCAGCGCTTCGACCTGCTCTCCGCGGGTGCCCGCACCGCCGGTCCGCGGCACCGGACCCTGCGCAGCGCCATCGACTGGAGCTACGAGCTGCTCGACGCCGACGAGCGCGCCCTGTTCGACCGGCTCGGCGCGTTCCCCGCCGACTTCGACTTCGACGCCGTGCAGGCGGTCCACGGCGACGCGCGGGCGGCGGTCAGAGTGCTGCCGGCGCTCGTCGACAAGTCGCTCGTGTCCACTGCCGGCGGGCAGCCGCGCCGGTATCGGCTGCTGGAGACGATCCGGTCCTATGCCGCGGAGCGCCTCTGCGCCGGCGACGCCGAACCCGGCGCGCGCCGCCGCCACGCCGCGCACTTCCTCGCCTTCGGCGAGCGCGCCGCCGAGGGGCTCAGGCACGCCGAGCAGCGGGCGTGGTTCCTGCGCGTCTCGACGGAGCAGCCGAATGTGCGCGCCGCGTTCTCGTACAGTGTGGACACCGGCGACACCGAGTCGGCCTGGCGCTGGATCGCGGCCCTGGAACGGTTCTGGGACCTGGCCGGGCAGCGCCGCGAGGCGCAGGAGTGGATCCAGCGGACCCTGGCCGCCGGCAAGCCGCCCGCGACACCGGCGGCGGTCGCCGGGCTCGCCGCGGCCAGCGCCGTGCTGCACCCCAGCGACGCCGGCACCGCCTTCGACCTCGCCGAGCGGGCGCGGCGGCTCGCCACCGGCCACGACCCGCTGACACGGGCGACCGCCGCCCGCGCGGTCGGCATGTGCTCGACCTGGATCCGGCCGGAGCTGAGCCACCCCGCGCTGCGCGAGGCCCTCGACGGTTTCCCCGAGGACCGGGGGTGGGACCGGGCGCTCACGATGCAAGGTCTCGTGCTGGCATCGCGGGCACTGAGCGAGGCCCTGCAGTGGGGCCGCGACAGCGTCACCCTGTTCCGCCACGCCGGCGACCACGTGTATGCGGCCAACACCCTGTTCATGATGGCGCAGCGGGCCATGGCGGCCGGCGTCGCCGACGACGACATCCACGCCTGGCTGACGCAGAGCCGGGCGATGGCCGAGGCCGCCGGCAGCGAGGCCGACATCGTCCACGCCGACGTCGGCCTCGCCCAGTGGGCGTTCGTCCGCGGCTCCACCGCTCGCGCCGCCGACCTCATGCACGACGTGCTGCCGGCGCTGCGCAGGCTCGGCGACCGCCGCTGCGCGGGACGGGCGCTGTTCGTCCTCGGCGAGCACGCCAGGCGCACCGGCGACCTGCCCCGCGCCGGCGAGCTGCTGCGGGGCTGCGCCGAGGCGGTCCTGGTCGCCGGCCAGTCGGTGGTGCTCGTGCAGTCCCTCGAGGCACTCGCCGCACTCGCCGCCGCGCAGGACCAGCCCCGGCCCGCCGCCATCCTGCTCGGCGCCGCGTATCGCCAGCGCGAGTCGTCCGGCCCCCACCTACGCCCGTCGAAGCCGGCCGACGAGGACCTGCACCGCGACCTCGCGACCACGCTGGGACGCCCGGCCTTCGACGACGCCTACGCCGAAGGCCGCACCCTGACCCCGGCCGACGCCCTGCGCCGCGCATTACCCGAACCCGACGCGTAACGACTCACGCCATCGGCGGACGCCTGCCGCGCCGAGCTCGGCGCCGCTTCGGTTGATCCCGCAGCCAGCGACGGCCATGCCTGCCGCGGCGGCTTGGCAGCGCTTCGATTGACCCCGCAGCCAGCGGCGGCCACGCCTGCTGCGACCGACTCGGCGTCGCTTCGGCTGACCCCCGCAGCCGGCGGTGCCACGCCTGTCACGACCGACTCGGTGCCGCTTCGATTGACCCCGCAGCCAGCGGCGGTCATGCCTTCCGCAACGGCGTGGTGGGACGATGGCTGGGTGAAGCTCGAGTCGCTGCTGCCCGCCGGGGCGCGGTCTCCGGCGGACTACCTCCGGGCGGCGCAGGACCTCCGGCTCGACCAAGCCGGGCTCGACGCGCTCGCGGGTAGCGGGTATTCGTTCGTCCGGATGGCGGTGGCGCGGCGACCGCAGGCCGCTGCCGGCACGCTGGTGCGCGTGCTGGACGGCGACTACGACTGGTGGCAGTTCAACGATCTGCTGCGCGTTGTCGCCGGGCATCCCAATGCCGACCGTGGCGTGCTGCTGCGCGTCCTGCACCATGTCGCAAGGCTGCTCGAGGCGGCGGAGGTCCGGCCGTACGTGGCGGCGTTGACGCTGGCGGGCCGGCACGAGCTCACCGAGGCCGAGGTGCTGCGGCTGGCGGCGTTGCCTGGGAGCTCGCGGCGGCTGCGGCGGCGGCTGCGGACGGTCGTCGCGGGGCGGGGTGGTCAGCTCTTGCCCGGGACGGTCACCCACTTGATGCCCCAGTTGTAGGCGGCGTCGACGGCGTCGTTTCGGTACTGGCCGGGGGCCTGGACGATGTAGCGGGACTCGCGGCGGACGACGAGTTCGCCGTTGATGTTCTCGATGAGGAACAGGGCGGCGGCCCGCGCCATGACGGTGCACTCGTCGAGGCGCATCTCGATCGGGGCGCCGTGCTGGGGGAAGAGGGTGGCGACGGCGTCGAAGCCGGCGAACGAGGTGGCGCCGGCGTAGATGCTCGCGAAGATGAGAATCCGGCGGAACTTGTCGGTGTGGTCGAGGTTGATGACGAGGTTCTCGCCCGCCTCGTTGGCGCCGGTGCGGTCGTCGCCGTTGAGCATGATGTACGGCGGGCGGTCCAGCGCGCCGAAGCTGCCGCCGATCGGGTGGACGATGCCCTTGCGGCCGTCGACGTGTTCGTACAGGCAGCACAGGTCGAGGTCCAGGTCGGGCGGGTGGGCGGTCTTCTGCTTGCCGAAGAGGCCGCGCTTGCCGAGGGAGCGCATGCTCCAGTTGAGGTTGACCCGCAGCGACCCGGACCGGCCGCCCTGCTTGGTGAGCGACACCGTCGGCGCCTGCCTGGTCAGTGTCACCTTCGTCAACCGCACCGGCGCGGCGGGAGCCGCAGGTGCGACGATCGACGGCTCCACCCGGCCCAGGTCCACGAACACCGTGTCGGTGACCTGGTTCCCCGCGGTCGCCTTCCCCTCGTGCCGGACCGCCCCGGCCGGGTGCGCCGGCTGGTTGTAGAACACGAAGTCGTTGTCGTCCCGGACCTTGCCGTTGACCAGCAGCAGCGCCGAACCGCCGGCGTCGGGCACGCCGGCGCCGGACCGCCATCCCACGACCGCGCGGACCGCCGGCGCCTGTACCGGCAGGTTGGCGCCCTTGCGCATCGACATAGTGAAACCCCTCCCCGTAGGGGGCAATTTGCCCAAACGTCATCCGGCCACCCGCCACCGCCCTCACCCTGTAAGCAGTGAGGCCGGACCGTGTCGTTACATCGTTTGGCCGGCAATGACGGCGGGGAGGGCGCCGGGTGAGGTGGCCGTGCGGCCGGTGGTTCGCTGGTACCGGGCGACGAGGTCGTTGTGGCGCGAACGGTGCCACAGGCGGCGGTCCGCGCGGAGGATCAGGTTGCGCCGCGGCGGCGGGAAGGACCGGCCGAGGTCGGCGAGGAGCCCGGCGATGTCCACGCCGGCGGTGTCGAGCGTCCAGGCGGCGCCGGGGTCGAGCGCGGTGAGCGCGAACGCGAGATGCTCCGTGCGGTGGTCCCGCTCGCGGCGGGCGAGGGCGAGCCGGAGCGACGCCTCGAAGGCCGCCTGCGCGTCGAGCCCCATCGGCGGCCGCTTCTGCGCGGACCACCGCCGCGCCTTCGCGGCGCCGAGGGGCAGCAGCGGCTCCCGCCAGGTGACCCGGTCGAGGGCCGTCGGGGTGACACCCTCGAGGAGCCGGTCGATGTCGAGCCCGAGCGACGCGAGGACCTGGCGGTCGTCGGCGACGCCGGCGCCCAGCGGCGCGGCCCGGCACGCGGCGTCGAGGATCGCGGGCTCGGTCGCGCCGTGCCGGGCGAGCACCGCGGCGACCTCGTCGGTGCCGGTGGTGAGCGCGAGCAGCAGGTGCTCGCTGCCGGTGCGGGGGTGGCCGAGCTCGCGGGCCCGCAGCACGGCGCAGCCCACGGTCCGGCACAGGTCGGGATGGCTACCGCGGAACATCAGTCCTCCTCGCGACGACGATGCGATCGGTGATGGCGATCAGTGGCGGCGACCGGCGTTCGCGGTCGACGGTGGCAGCGGCGCATCAGTCGTCGCCGGTGCCGCGGTGCTTGCGGTGCACGGTCTGCTTGGTGACGCCGAGCCGCAGCGCGATGTCCTGCCACGACCATCCGTCCCGGCGGGCGGCGGCGACCCGCTCGGCCTCCAGCTGCTCGGTCAGGCGGCGCAGGCGGGCGACGGCCCGCAGTGCGACGTCGTGGTCGCTGTCGTGCGCGGCGCGACCGAGCTCGTCGATCACGGTCATACCGTCAGCATAAGCTGACGACGCGGAAATCGTCAACATGTGCTGACGCCAACCGGGGACGACAGGCGTGCAGCGCGCCGGGCTTCGCTGTACACAGGCCGCAAACGCCAACGGCACGTGCCGACCCCGACGTGAGGCGCCGGCACGTGCCACGGCTCCAGAGATCAGCCGGCGCGGACCTCGGCGGCGGCCGCGACGAGATGCCGCAGGGACGCCTCGACCTCGGCGTAGCCGCGGGTCTTCAGGCCGCAGTCGGGGTTGACCCACAGCCGCCGGGCCGGGACGGCCGCGACCGCGTGGCGCAGTGCCTCGGCCATCTCCTCGCGCGACGGCACCCGCGGCGAGTGGATGTCCCACACCCCGGGTCCGACGCCGCGCCGGTACCCGGCGGCGGCGAGGTCGCCGAGGACCTCCATCTTCGACCGGGACGCCTCGATGCTGGTGACGTCGGCGTCGAGGGCGTCGATCGCGGTGATGACGTCGCCGAACTCGGAGTAGCACAGGTGGGTGTGGATCTGCGTGTCGTCGGCGACGCCGCTGGTCGCGAGCCGGAACGCGCCGACCGCCCAGTCCAGGTACGCCCCCTGCGCCGCCCGGCGCAGCGGCAGCGTCTCGCGCAGCGCCGGCTCGTCCACCTGGATCACCCGGATCCCGGCGGCCTCGAGGTCCCGGCACTCGTCGCGCAGGGCGAGCGCGACCTGGTCGGCGGTGGCGGCGAGCGGCTGGTCAGTGCGGACGAACGACCATGCGAGGACGGTGACCGGGCCGGTGAGCATCCCCTTGACGGGCCGGGTGGTCAGCGACTGGGCGAACGTGGCCCACCCGACCGTCATCGGCGCCCTGCGGGCCACGTCGCCGTGCAGGATCGGCGGGCGGACGCAGCGGGAGCCGTACGACTGCACCCAGCCGTGCTCGGTGGCGGCGAACCCGGACAGCTGCTCGGCGAAGTACTGCACCATGTCGTTGCGCTCCGGCTCGCCGTGCACGAGCACGTCCAGGCCGAGGTCCTCCTGCAGCCGGACGACCCGCCGGACCTCGGCCCGCATCAGCGCGGTGTAGCCCTCGTCGTCGAGGGTGCCGGCGGCCAGCGCGGCGCGGGCCCCGCGCAGCTCGGCGGTCTGCGGAAACGAGCCGATCGTGGTCGTCGGCAGGTCGGGCAGCCCGAGCAGTTCCTGCTGGCGGGCGGCGCGGGCGGTGGAGTCGCCGCGCCGCCGGTCGGCGGCGGTGAGGGCGGCGAGCCGGGCGCGCACCTCGTCGTGCCGCCACGCCGCCGGGGGCGGGGGCAGCGGCGCGGGCAGGTGGGCCGTGCCGTCGCGCAGCGCGCGGCCGAGGAGCACGACCTCGTCGACCTTCTGCCGCGCGAACGCGAGCCGCTCGTGCAGGCCCGGGTCGAGGCGGGTCTCGACGGACAGGTCCACCGGCACGTGCAGCAGCGAGCAGGACGTGGACACCGCCACGTGGTCGGCCAGGCCGGCGACGACCGCCCCGGCGGCGACCGCGGCGCGCAGGTCGGTGCGCCAGACGTTGTGGCCGTCGACGAGCCCCGCGACGATCGTCCTGCCGCCCAGGGGTCCGGCGGCCGCGAGCCGGTCGAGGTTGCCGGGGCCGGCGACGAGATCGAGGCCGATCGCCTCGACCGGCGTGTCCAGCAGGGCCGGCAGGGCGTCGCCGATCTCGCCGAAGTACGTGGCGACGAAGAGTTTCGGCCGGGCCCTGAGCGCGCCGAGCCGGGAGTAGGCGCGGCGCAGCGCGTCGATCTCGTCCGGGCCGCGGTCGGTGGCGTAGGCGGGCTCGTCCAGCTGCACCCACGAGACACCCGCATCCGCGAGGGCGGCGAGGATCTCGGCGTAGACGCCGACCAGGTCGTCGAGCCGGGCGAACGGGTCGTCGCCCTTGGCCAGCAGCAGGAACGTGGCCGGTCCGACCAGCACCGGCCGGGTCTCGAGGCCCAGGGCGCGGGCCTCGGCGTGCTCCCGCAGCGCCTTGGCCGGGTCGGCGGCGAAGACGGTGTCGGGTCCGATCTCGGGCACCAGGTAGTGGTAGTTGGTGCCGAACCACTTCGTCAGTTCGAGCGCCGGCTCGGCGTCCACGCCGCGGGCCATGGCGAAGTACGTGTCGAGCTTCGACAGCCCGAGCGCGGTGAACCGCGTGGGTGTCGCCCCGACCGCGACGGCGGTGTCGAGGACGTGGTCGTAGTAGGAGAACGTGTTCGACGGGATCGCCGCGAGGCGGGCGTTGCGCAGCGTCTGCCACACGTCGGCGCGCAGCGTCGCCGCCGTGCGCTCCAGGGTGTCCTCGTCGATGGTGCCGGCCCAGTAGGCCTCGACGGCCCGCTTCAGCTCGCGGTTCCCGCCGATGCGCGGGTAGCCGAGCACGGTGCTCAGCCCGAATGTGGTGCTCATGTGTCCCCTCGGTGCACAGTCACGACGGCCGGACTGGCACGGGGGGACGCCACCGGCCGCGCGGCGGCGCGCCGCGTGGGCCGGTCGATGGCGTCGGCCGTCCCGCGCGGCCTCCGACCACCGCACGCCGGGCGGCGCGCGGTGCGCTGGCAGGTCTTCGGACTCGCGGGCGTGACCCTGGATGTCGTCCAGGGTCGCCTACTGGCCGTCGCTTCCCAGGCCTCGCGGCCCAGTGCTCAATGACGGCGGTCGTTCCCACTCACCGCTGCGGGGCAGTCCCGGATTCGCACCGGATTCCCTGTTGCCACGGCCGGTCCCGGGGGACCGGCCGAACCAGCTGCACTCATCACCATACATACGCACCGCCGCGGGAGCGGGTGTCGGCTGCGTCACTGGTGCGTGGGGTCGCTCCAGCGGCCGATGCTGCGGGAGCGGACCGGCTCGATGAACCGCGGCGCGGCGCTGTGCGGGAAGCCCTCGCCCCAGTTGGTGGCGTCGCCGTGCATCTGCACGCGGGCGTTGTCGGTATACCAGTCGACGAGGTCCGCGTCGGAGCGCACGATCCACGTGCAGCCGGCCTCGGCGTCGGCGGTGAAGTCGCCGTGGCGGATCAGCGGCGGGCGCCAGAAGTACGTGCCGGGCCACATCTTGCCGAAGTTGTAGTCGAAGCCGCCGTCGAGGCAGTACGCCTCCTCGGAGCACGGGTGGTGTGCGAGCGGCACCTCCCGCCAGCCGGGCTTGGCCTTGATGAGCCGGGTGTAGAAGCCGGTCTTCTCGTCGCGGTGCAGCAGCTTGATGAACAGGCCCGGCACCGGCGTGCCGCCGAGGTCGAAGCGCATCGGGGAGCCGTCCTTGACGTCGATCCACGGCATCCGGGCGCTGTCGAGCACGACGAGCTTCTGGTCGGGCCGCACGGTTTCACGGTCCTTGGTCTCAGGGTGGAAGTGCCAGTCGCCGTACTCGCGGAACAGCAGGATCTCCGTGCCGGCCGCCGCCTTGACCGGCGGGGTCCACACACCGGCGGGCGCGGTCCAGTAGCCCTCCGGCCCGAGGACGGTGTCGCCGATGACGACCTCGCCGGACAGCACGAACCATTCGGTGTCCGCGTCGTGTACGCCGGCCGGCCGCGACCAGTCGCCGGTGAAGCGGACCTTCAGCGAGGCCGACCCGTCCTCCTCGTCGTAGCTGAGGTTGCGCTGCTCGGCGGTGCCGGTGGCGTGCTGGAACTCGGCGAGGTGCCAGATCAGGTCACGCTCGTCGACGATCTCCACGTGCGGGCGCATGGGTGCCTCCAGGCTCGGCAGCAGTTTCCGGTGCGGAATGTATCGCTTAATAGTTTCGCGTACAAGGTGTACCGTCAACGCTCGTGACCCGACCTGGCCGACCCGCCGGCCCCACCTCCGACACCGAGACCGTCGTGCTGACCGCGGCCCTGGAGCTGCTGCTGGCCGAGGGTGCGGCGGCGCTGACCGCGCAGCGGCTGCACCAGGTCACCGGCGTGTCCCGGTCGACCATCTACCGGCACTGGCCCACGCCCGGCGCGGTGCTCGCCGCGCTGATCGACGTCGCGCCGCTGCCGCCCGGCGCGCCGACCGGCGAGCCGGCGCAGGACCTGCACGCCGCCGTCGACCAGCTGTGCGACCGGCTCCGCGACCGGCCCGTCGGCGCGTTCCTGCAGGCCCTCGTCGTTGCCGCCGCCTCCGACCCGGCGGCGGTGCCGCTGCGCCAGCGGTACGTCACCGACCTCCTGGCGCCGTTCCACACCGTGCTGCGCGCCGCGGGCGCCCCGGTGAAGGACCGCGAGGACGCGGTCGCCGCGATCGTCTCGCCGCTCCTGCTCGACGCGCTGCTGCTGGACCGCCCCGCCGCCCGCGCGCGGGCACACCGCATGGTCTCCGTCGTCTGTCAGGAGTTGAGCGCATGACCAACGCCGTCGGGCCGCGCGCCGTCTTCGGCATCATCGTCCCCAGCACCAACACCGTCGTCGAGCACGACTACTGGAGCGCCCGGGTGCCGGGGGTGGCGTTCCGCGCCGGCTCCATGCACATCCCGAACCCCGCGATGGGCGACGACGCCGGCTTCGAGGCGCTGCTGGTCCAGATCCGCGCTTCCATCGACACCGCCGTGCGCGACGCCCTCACCGCCGAGCCCGACCGCATGGTCATGGGCATGTCCGCCGAGACGTTCTGGGGCGGCGTGGAGGGCAACGCCGCGTTCGAGGACCGCCTGCGTGCCCGCACCGGCCTCCCGGTCACCACCGGCGCCGGCTCGTGCCGCGCCGCCCTGCGGGAGCTCGGCTGCCACCGGATCGCGGTGTTCTCGCCGTACCAGCCGATCGCCGACCGCGAAGTCGGCCGGTTCTTCACCGAGGCGGGGTTCGACGTCGCCGCCATCACGGGCCTGCGCTGCCCGACCGCGACGGACATCGCCCGCGTCCCCTCCGCACGCCTCCGCGCCGTCGTCGCCGAGCTCGACGCCCCGGACGTCGACGCGATCGTGCAGGTCGGCACCAACCTGTCGTTCGTCGCCCTCGCCGACACCCTGGAGGAGGAGCTCGGCAAGCCGGTCATCGCCATCAACGCCGCCACCCTCTGGCACGCCCTGCGCTCCCACGGCCTCCCCGACCAGCTCCCCGGCGCGGGCCGCCTGCTCCGCTCCCACTGACCGGCAGGACTTCACGTCCACCGCCGCAGCGGGGCGCTGCCGACGGAATGCATGCGTCCTGCACTCGCACCTGGTCACCCTGGACGGCAGGATCCCGGCCGAACAATCAGGGAGCGGTCAACATCGACGCGACGCAGAAATTCATCATCGTCATGCTCTTCGTCTGGGCGCTGTGGGCGGCGTACGCCTGCTTCAGGGCGCTCCAGCGGGTGTATGCCGGGCACCACACGTCGGTCGACATCGGCAGGGCCGCCATGCTGTTCGTCGTCTTGAGCGTCATGGTCTACGCCCTCGTCATCTGCTTCACCGCCTGACGAGCGACCGTCCACGTCCGTCGCTGACCTCCTCGGGCAGCGTCGGACCGCCCTTCGAAACCGGTCCCGCTCTCCCGAGGGTACTCATTACCTTGAATGCGACCTGACCCCGCCAGGAAGGGCGTGCTCGTGATGGGTTTGCGTAAACCGCCGCCGGGCACCGGCCAGATGATCGTCGGAGCGGGCTCGAACCGCTGCGTCGACGTCTCCGGCGGCCGCGACACCGACGGCACGAAGATCCAGCTGTGGGACTGCCACAGCGGACCGGAGGTCCGCTGGACCTGGCGCGGGCAGCAGCTGGTCAACGCGCGCACCGGCAAGTGTCTGGACATCACCGGCAACGGCACGGCCGAGGGCACCAAGGTGCAGCTGTGGACCTGCGACACCGCCGGCGGCCAGCTGTGGCAGCTCGTGAACGGCAACCTACGCAACCCCGCAGTCGGGCAAGTGCCTGGACGCGGACGCCTGGGGGACCGCGAACGGCACACAGCTGATCATCTGGTTCTGCGGCACCAGCCAGTCCAACCAGACCTGGCGGTTCCAGCCGTGACCGTGCCTGTCCTGTGCTTGTCTCGGGGCCGCGTCACGACGGGACGCGGCCCCAGGCGGAGATCATGGGGGAGGTGGCGAGGTCGAGGAGGCCGGCCTCGATGTTGGCGAGGTGCTGGTCGATCTCGGCGTCGGTGGCGAGGCCGGCCCTGGTCAGGGACGCGCGGATCTGGCGGGTGGTGGCGTGCTCCAGAGCGGCGCAGGCGGGCCCGGTGACGGGGAAGTACGCGTCGGCGGCGACGTCGACGAGGCCCGCCTCGCGCAGCAGGCGCGGCAGGGTGCGCCCGTAGGCGAGGTCGACGCCGCGGGCGGCCATGAGCGTGCGGAAGTCGTGCTTGAGCTTGTTCGCGAGGCGCTGCGGCGGGGCGTGCTCGTCGGGGCAGACGAGGGGCTGCAACGACGGGTCCGCCTCCTCGATCAGGAGCCAGCCGCCGGGCCGTACCGACGCCATCATCGCGGCGAGAGCGCTGGCGCGCTGCGGGACGTGGACGAGGACCAGGCCGGCACGCTCGTGCCGCCGGCGCCGACCTCCCAGCACCGCCAGCCGGCCCGGATGCCCAGGGCGTCGATGTGGCGGAACGTGGACGGGTCGAACAGCGCCTCCAGGGCGGTGAAGCGGGCGCCCGCCTCCGGCTGCTGGTTGTCGAGCAGGTACCCACCGCCGTCCGTCACGCCCGCATCATCGCACCATCCGCCGATGTTGATGGCGCCGCGTCCTTCGCCGCAGCCGCCCGTGCGGTCGTACAGTGGGTCGGTGCCGACCGCCGCTTTCGTCTGCCGCGTCGAGCTCTCGCCACCGCTGGCACATGTGACGGTGAAGGGCCGCATCGACCCGCACACCACACCGGAGCTGCGGCGCAGCGTGCTGGGCACGCTCGCCGCCGAGCCGGACGCCGTCCTCATCGACCTGGCCGGCGTCACCGGCACCGAGCCGATCGCGCTGACCGCGTTCGTGCCGCTCGCCCGGGCGGCGGCCGCGTGGCCGGGCGCCGACCTCGTGCACCACTCCGCGTCGCCGGCGCTCGCCCGGGAGCTCGAGGACCTCGCGATCGGCCGGCACGTGCCGCTCGCCGCGGACCGGGCGGCGGCGGAGGCCCTCGCCGCGGGCCGGAGCCGGCCGGTGCAGGTGCGGTGGGAGATCCCCGAGGGGCCGGATGCCCTCTCCGGCGCCCGGGACGTGGTGCGGATGCTGTGCGCGCGGGAGGGGCTGAGCGCGCTGGCCGAGCACGCCGAGCTGGTCGTCATGGAGCTCGTGGTCAACGCGCTGGAGCACGGTGTGGGTCCGCGCACGGCACTGGCGTCGGTGCACCGGCGCCGGCTGCACCTGGCGGTGCGCGACCACTCCCCGGCGATGCCCCGCCTCGGCGGCGCGGCCGGGACCGAGGCCGGTAGCGGCGGTCGCGGGCTGGTGATCGTCGAGGCGTTCACGACCGCGTGGGGCGCCACCCCGACCCCCGACGGCAAGATCGTGTGGTGCACGCTCGGCGGGTAGCGGACTATTCGGTCAGGCGGCGGTGCAGGGTCGACAGGGACTGGCGCAGCAGGCGCGACACGTGCATCTGCGACAGGCCGACCAGCGCGGCGATCTGCCCCTGCGGCAGGTTGCCGTAGAAGCGCAGGCTCAGGATCCGCTGCTCGCGCTCCGGCAGCTGCGCCACCAGCACCCGCAGCGACTCCCGGTGCTCGACCAGGTCATACGCCGGGTCCTCGGCGCCGACGATGTCCATCAGCGTCGTGTCGTCCTCGATGCCGGCGGAGGGCAGGTCCAGCGACAGCGGCTGGTGACCGTTGCACGCGCCGATCATCTCGACGATCTCCTCCTCGTCGGCGCCGAGGTGCGCGGCGAGGTCGGCGACGGTCGGCCAGTGCCCGCACAACTGGGTCAGCTGGTCGCTGACCCTGTTGACCGACAGTCGCAGCTCCTGGAGCCGCCGGGGCATCCGGATGCCGTTCGAGCGGTCCCGGAAGTACCGCTTGATCTCGCCGAGGACCGTCGGCGTCGCGTACGCGCCGAACTCCACCCCGTGCGCGGGGTTGAAGCCGTCGACGGCCTTGACCAGGCCCAGCGCCGCGACCTGCGTCAGGTCGGCGGTCGGGCTGCCGCCGCCGCTGTAGCGCCGCGCGAGACGGTGGGCGGCGGGCAGGCACAGCTCGATGACGTCGTCGCGGGCCCTGCGCCGGACGGGGTCGGTGGGGTCCAGCTCGTGCAGCCGCATCAGCAGCTCGGTCGCGTTCGCCGGCCACTCGCCATGACCGACGCGCATGCCGCCGAGGTCGACGGGTTCCCGTTGCCGCCGGTGTACCGGCCAGGCCAGCTCGTCGTAGACGCCCAGCTGCTTGGCGACGCCGGTGACCTCGAGGGTGGCCAGGACGGTGCCGCCGGCCTCCGCGAGCCGCAGGTCGCCGCCGAGCTGCTCGGCGCGGCTCTGCAGGTACAGGAACAGCTTGATCGAGGCGGCATCCAGCAGGCGGAGCCCGGACACACCCACGACGATCTGGCGCCGGTGGTCGTCCAGCAGCTCGAACACGACGTGCCGCAGGTACGGCACCGACGCGTAGTCGAGGATGCCCGTCAGCTCGACGAGGTCCTCGTCGTCCCTGGACGACAGGGCGATGGTCAGCTCCACGACGTCGCCGGCGGGATTCGCCTCCGTGGTGTGCTCATCTGCCGGGCTCCTCCCTGTGTCGTCGCGCAGCTGTGGTACCCCCAGGAGCTGCGCACGAACCGTGGCTTTCCGTGCGCTTCCGACAGATCCGACTTCGCCGTGCGGCGTACCGTGCTGCTCCTGACATTGTGCGACCGAGTCGCGACGTCCGGTAGGCCACGTCACGCGGGACCCGCCGTCGGGGTCGACCGCGATGGACACGGCCCGTCTCCGACGGTAGCGGATCGCCGACCATCAGTTCAGCGAACGGCCGGGCCCGACCGTCATCGACGCCGGTCACGGCACTGGAAAGGCCGAGACGTGCCGCAGGACGGCACCCGCCGGCCGGCCGGCACCAGAGGCGGCCTCAGCCCAGGATGCGCGCGGCGCCGAAGCCGGCGGCGAGGGCCGACCCGGCGGCGAAGCGGTCGGGTGAGAACTGCTCGAGCCGCGGGTCGGCGTCGCCGGTGAGCAGCCTGGCCACGTGGTCGCCCCACACGGGTGCGAGCTTGAAGCCGTGCCCGCTGGTGCCGGCGTCGACGTGGACGCGATCGGTGACCCGGCCGGTGACCGGCTGCCAGTCGGGGCTGACGTCGTACAGGGACGCCCAGCTGCGGTCCGCCGCCGCCCGGGCCCGCACCGGCGCCCGCCGCGCCGCGCGGGCGGCGAGCCACGCGAACTCGGCGCCGGTCACGTCGGGGGAGTAGTCGTCGGGGTCGGTGGCGGCGGTCGGGGCGAGCGGGCCGAGCAGGAAGCGGTGCGCGCCGGCCGGCCGGGAGTAGTACCCGTGCTGGACGTCGATCAGCACGTACGGCACCGCGTGCGGGGCGGCCTCCGGCGGGTGCGCCAGCCCGGCGACGACGTGGCGCTCGGCGGTCAGCGGCAGCGTGACGCCGACCTGCGCAAGCAGCGGCCCGGTCCACGGACCGGCCGCGACGAGCAGCCGGCCGACCTCGTGCCGGCTCCGATCGGCGAGCGCGACCCGGACGGACCGCGGGCCTTCGTCGACGACCCGCACGGCGGCGTGCTCCAGCAGCGTCGCGCCGTGTCGCACGGCCGCGGCGGCGTACCCGAGAGCGGTGCGGTACGGGTCGGCGTACCCCGCGCGCTCCTCCCACACGCCGATCGCGGTCCCGTCGAGGTTCAGGTAGCTGAAGCGCGCCGCGAGGTCGTCGGTCAGGATCTCGTGGTCGCCGCCGGTGCGGAGGACGTCCGCGAGGTCGTCGGGGCCGTGCAGGTACAGCCCGCCGGTGCGCACATAGCCGCTCTCGCCGCCGACCTGGTCGGCGAAGTCGGCGAGCACGGCCGTGCTGTCGCGGGCGACCTCGGCCAGGAACCGGTTGGTGTAGTAGGACCGCACCACCCCGCTGGCCCGGCCGGTCGGGCCAGCGGCCCGCGTGCCGCGCTCGAACACGACCGTCGACACGCCCCGCCGGGCCAGGTGATACGCGGCGCTGAGGCCGTGCACCCCCGCACCGACGATCCCCACCTCATGGAACCCCACGGAAGTAATCCTATCGTTTGGATAGGAGATTCGCTACGCTGACCCGTATGGCACTCGCAGGACAGCTCACGGGGCACGCGGTAGTCACCCACCTCGCGAACCGGGTGATCCGGCTCGGCCACCGTCTGATCGGTTTCGGCGTGGCTTCAGCGGAAAGTCTCCCGGCGGAGCCCTGCCCGCCCGCCGTGCCTGACGCGGCGGTGTGGGCCGAGATGGCGTCGGAGCTGCGGCTGCGCGCCCTGACCAGCATGGAGCTGTGACGATGGAGACGTGGGATGCGGTGCGGTCGCGGCGCAACGTCCGCAAGTACAGGCCGGACCCGGTGCGGGCGGAAGACCTGCGGCGCATCGTCGAGGCGGGCTGGCGGGCGCCGTCCGCGTCCAACCGGCAGCACTGGGACTTCGTCGTCGTCACCGACCGCGAACAGCTGACCAGGCTCGCGACCGTCTGGCCCGGCGCGCAGCACGTCGCCGACGCGGCGGCCGCGATCGCCCTGGTGCTGCCGGAAGCCCCGGACGAGCGGACCCGCCTCACCGACCGGTACGACCTCGGCCAGGCGACCTACGCCATCCTCCTTGCCGCCGCGGACCTGGGCATCGGCACCGGTCACGCGGGGGTCGGCGACCAGGAGAAGGCCCGCGAGATCCTCGGCGTGCCCGACACCCACACCGTCGCCTATCTGATCGGCGTCGGCTACCCCGCCGACCGGCCGCTCCAGCTGATCCGCAACCCCGCCCGCCGCCCGTTCGACGAGGTCGTCCACTACGGCACCTTCGCCGCCGCCTCCTCCTGAAGCCCGCTTGTCCTGAGGCCGCCCAACCTGAGGTCGCCCGTTCCGAGGTCGCCCGTTCTGAAGCCGTGCCTGCCGGGGCTGCGCTGTCCGGAGCCGGGGTAGCGTTCGTCCGGTGGACGGCGGGGGAGTACGGGTCTGGACGGTCGGGCACGGCGCGCGGCCGGTCGAGGCGCTGCTCGACATCCTCGTCGCGGCCGGCGTGCGCACGCTCGTCGACGTGCGCAGGTTCCCGGGGTCCCGGCGGCACCCGCAGTACGGGCGGGAGGCCCTCGCCGAGGCGGTGACCGGCGCCGGGCTGCGGTACACCTGGCAGGGCGAGACCCTCGGCGGCCGGCGGCGCTCCAGCCCGGGCTCCCGGCACACCGCCCTGCGCGTCGCCGCGTTCGCCGCGTACGCCGACCACATGGACACGCCGGCGTTCCGCACCGCCGTCGACGATCTCGTCGCCCGGGCCGCGACCGAGCTGCCGGCCGTGCTGTGCGCCGAGACGCTGTGGTGGCACTGCCACCGCATGCTCGTCGCCGACGCGCTCGTCATGCGCGGCGCGGCGGTCGAGCACCTCGTCGACGCCGGCACCCGGCAGGCGCACCGCCTGACGGAAGGGGTCCGCCGGGACGCGGACGGCTGGCCCGTCTACGACGACGATCAGCAGACACTGCCCGGACTATGATCCCCGTCGGCTAAACCCCAGCCGTGCCCGCTTGCGTCTACCGGGGTGGAACAGCGGCCACCGGAGGGGACGACGCGGGTGCGGGTCGACGAGGAGCACGAGTACGTCGAGTACGTACGGGCGCATCTGCCTCGCCTGCACCGGGTCGCGTGGCTGGTCCTGGGCGACCGGGACCGCGCCGAGGACGCGGTGCAGAACGCGCTGACGACGCTCTACCGGCGCTGGGCGCGGCGCGGCGAGGTGGACAACCTCGACGCGTACGTGCACTCGATGGTGGTCCGGGCGTGCCTGAGCGATCAGCGCCGGCCGTGGACGCGGGTGTTCCTGCGGGACACGCCGCCCGACCACGCCGTCGAGGCGGCGATCGGGCAGGTCGACGAGCGGCTGCTGGTCCACGACGCGCTGCGCCGGCTGCCGGAGCGGCAACGGATCGTGGTGGTGCTGCGGTTCCTGTGTGACCTGCCCGTCGCCGACGTCGCCCGGGTGCTGGGCCGCTCGGAGGGCACGGTCAAGGCACAGACGTCGACGGCGCTGCGGGCGCTGCGCGAGCTGTTCGTGGCGACGCCGGCGACCGGCGCCGACCTGTCGATGAGGAGGCCCGCGTGACCCCCGAAGAGGTGCTGCGGTCCCACGCGGAGCGGGAGGCCCCGCCGGTGCGCCTGCTCGCCGACGACGTGCTCGCCAGCGCCCGCCGCAGCGTGCGGCGCGGGCGGATCAGGGCGGCGGCCGCGGCCGGGGTCGTCGCCGCCCTGGTGATCGCCGGGGTGGTGTTCGGGTCGACGCTGCGCCGCCCCGACGGCGGGCCGCCCGCGGTGACCCCGACGCAGCCGGTCGCCCCGACCCGGTCGGCGGTGCCGCTCACCTGCACGGCCGCCGCGGTGCCCGCCCCGCCGGGACTCCCCGCCGGGCAGTGGGCGGTGTACACGGTCGACCCGACCGGGCGGTACATGGTCGGCGGCTACGCGTCCGCGTCCTCGGTGACCGGCCTGCTCGTCTGGAAGGACGGCGTGCCGGACCGGCCGGCGGCGGCGACCGGGTTCGCGCCGAACGCGGTCAACCGCGACGGCACCGTCGCCGGTGCCACCCGCACGGCCGGCGGCGAACGCCGGGCGGCCCTGTTCCACGACGGCGCGGTCGTGCCGCTGCCGCTGCCGCCGGGCGCGACCGGCAGCGAGGCGCTCGCCGTCAACGCCCGCGGCGACGCCGCCGGATACGCGGTGGTCGGCGGCGGCCGGGTCGGGCTGGTCTGGCCGGCCGGCGGCGGGTTCGTCGAGCCGCCCGCCGGTGCGGGCCGCAGGGCGCAGGTCGCCGGGATCACCGACGACGGCGTGGCGGCCGGCGCGACGGTCGCGGACGACGCGACGGTCGCCTACCGGTGGGACGGGGACGGCACGCCGCTGCCGAAGGGCGCCGCCGGGGCCGTCACGGCGGTCGGCGGCGAGTGGGCCGTCGGGACGGCGCCGCTAACCCGCCCGCACGACCCGGACGAGCTCGGCCCCTGGCACGCCCGGTGGAACCTGCGCACCGGCGCCGTCGAGCCGCTCGGGCTCTTCACCCCGCTCGCCGTGAGCGCCGCCGGGACCGTGCTCGGCGTACCCGCGGAGCGCGCGTCCGGCCTGGCCCTGTGGCAGGACGGCGCGGTCACGGTGCTGCCCCCGCTGAACCCAGACCGTCCGTGGCGCTGGCGCGCCGGCATCACCGGCGACGGCACCACGGTCGTGGCCAGCATGGTCGAGGGCGATCGCCATGACCTGTACGACAACACCCGCTGGACCTGCCGATGACGACCCACCAGAAGGAGACGACGAGGATGCGATTCGCCGGTGCGGTGCTGGTGGTGGCGCTCGCCACCGTCTCGGGCTGCTCGACGCCGGCCGCCGCGCCGGCCGCGGCGCCTCCGAGCGCGAGCGCCTGCGCCTCGTCGCCGCTGCCCCTGCCGCCGGACGCCAACGGGCTCGACATCCGCGGCGTGGACCCGGCCGGCCGGCTCGTGGTGGCGGTCCCCAACCACAACGGGGCGGAGCTGGGGGCGATGCTGTGGACCGACGGCGGGCAGCCGCAGCCCCTGCCCGCCATCAAGGACATCTCGGTCGCGGGCGTCAACGCCTCCGGCGTGGTCGCCGGCACGCGTCACGTGCCGGGGGTCCCGGGGGAGCGGGCCGTCCTCATCCGTGACGGCAAGGTGGTCCCGTTGCCGGTGCCGGACTCGGCGACCTCCACGTCGGCGGCCGGCATCAACACCCGCGGCGATGTCGCGGGGACGGTGACGCTCAAGGCCGGCGGGGAGCGGGCGGTGCTGTGGCGGGCCGGCGCTGCGACCCCGCTCCTGCTGGCCGCCGGCACCCGCGACACCAGCGCCGCCGGCACCCGCGACACCAGCGCCGTCGGCATCAACGACGACGGCGTCGTGGTCGGCAACGCGGGCCAGAACCGGCACGGGTACCGCTGGACGCCGGACGGCACCGCGACGGCCCTCGCAGTGCCGGACGGCTACCTGCGGGTCGCCGCGGTCGCGGTGGGTGGTGACTGGGCGCTCGGAGTGTCCGCGGCCGAACCCGTCGAGCGGGACGGGAAGCTGGTCGACGACCCGGCCCACCCGAGCCGCGGCGTGCGGTGGAACCTCCGCTCCGGCGCCGTCGAGATCCTCGACAAGATGGTGGGCCCGATGGCGATCGGCGCGTCGGGCGTGGCCGCCGGCGCGATCGACGGCACCGGCCGCCCGGCCGTCTGGCACGACGGCGCCGCCTTCGTGCTGCCGATGCCGATGCCGGACCCCGCGCCGAGCGTGATCGACTGGGTCGGCCCGGACGGCCGCACGATGATCGGCACCGTGCGTCACGACGACCTCGGCGCCCAGCTGGCCGTGTGGCGCGGCTGCTGAACGCCCCGATCGGCGGCGAAACAGCAGGCCGTTGACAGGCTGTACACAGGAAGCCACCGCACGCTGAGTTCCAGTCGAACACCATGATCGAACTGGAAGGACACCTACCGTGCGTCGCACTGTGAAGATCAGCATCGCCGCCGCCAGCACCGCCGTCGCGGGCGCGCTCCTCTTCGGCATCCCCGCCGTCGCCGCCACCACGGCGCCGTCCCCCTCCGCCAGCAGCTCCGCCGCCGCCCCCGGTCACCAGCGCGGCGGCGGCGACCACACCGCCGTGACCGGCGACGAGCTGGCGAAGGTGACGGCGGCGATGAAGGCGAAGGACTCGTCGGTGACGGTGACGAGCGTGCGGAAGGACCCGGACGGCTCCTACGACGTGTTCGGCACGAAGGACGGCGCGAAGGTGATGTACGACGTGAGCGCCGACCTCAAGACCTTCACCGCCAAGACCGGCAAGGGCGGCGGTGACGGCAAGGGCGGCGGCCGCGGCGGCGCGGACACGGCGGTGACCGGCGACGAGCTGGCGAAGGTGACCGCGGCGACGAAGGCGAAGGACTCGTCGGTGACGGTGACGAGCGTCCGCAAGGATCCGGACGGCTCCTACGACGTGTTCGGCACGAAGGACGGCGCGAAGGTGATGTACGACGTGAGCGCCGACCTCAAGACCTTCACCGCCCGGACCGGCAAGGGCGGCGACGGCGGCGGCGGTGGCAGGGGCCCGAAGCCCACCGCCACCGCCAGCCCCACGAGCTGAGCCACCCCGGCACCCGCGTCAGGAACCGGTGACGCGGGTGCCGGGCGTATCGCCGGGCAGCTGGCTCGCGTCGTTCTCCAGGACGTGCAGCGGGGTGGTCGCCATCACCTCGCCGCCGGCGGCGTAGGCGGTGACGACGGCCGGGCTGCCCGGCGGGACGGTCGTCTCACCCGACCCGGACGCGTCCAGCGGCACCGGCACCGGCGCGCCACCGCCGAACGTGACGGTGACCGACGCGGCGCCGGGTGGGGCGACCACGACCACCCGGTCGGTCACGTTGTCGCGGCCCTCGGCGCGCAGCCGCCACGCGTACGGCCGCTCGAAGGCGCCGTCGGCCGGCACCAGCAGCCGCAGGTCGAAGCGGTGCATGCTGGTGTTGCCGTGAAAGGCCCACACGACGACGCCGCCGCCTGGGGGTTGCAGGGTCAGCAGGCCGGCGGCCTGGCCGTTCACGGTGCCGGTCCACAGCAGCCTGAGCGTCACGTCCTGCAGGTGCAGGCGGCTGAGGTGCAGCGCCGTGACGGCGAACGTCAGGAACACCTGGTTGTCCAGGCCCGGGCCCCGGGCGCCGCGGGCGGCGGCGTCGAGCATCTTCGGTGTCGGGTCCTCGATCTCGCCGGTACGGCCGGACCAGCCGCCGTTCAGGGCGCCGGCGTAGTACGGTGCGCCGCCGACGGTGACCTGCGTGGCTACCTCAGGCTCGCGGCCCGGCGGCAGCGCGACCACCGCGATGCCGCCGGCGCCGGTGGACGTGGCGAGGGGCCGCCGGACGACGGTGCCCTCGGCGGTGTAGGTGGCGCCGCCGGTGACCGTCACGGCCGACCCCGGCGGCCCGACGACCAGGGCGAAGCCGCCGTCGGTCACCGAGCCGTCGAACAGCGTCGCGACCGGCTCGCGGGCGTCCAGGGTCCCGTCGAACGTCATGCGGTCGGGTGCGGCGCCCGCCGGGCCGCCGTACCAGGCCATCGTCCAGCCGCTGACCAGGCCGAGACGCACCGGTAGCAGGGCGAGCGCGAGCCGGTGCCCGGGGACGTCGCCGGCGAACACGATCCGGATCGCGCCGCGGTCCGCGATCTCCCACAGCCCCTCGGGCTCCGTGATGCCCGGGATCTGGCGGCGCAGCCCTTCCAGCCAGGCGGTGTCGCCGGCGAGGCTGCCCCGGGTCGGCCCGGCGGTCAGCCGGGAGGGTGCGGCCGCGACGGCGACGGCCGGCATCCAGCCCGGCAGCGGGACCACGTTGGTCTGGACACCGACCAGCACCGCCAGGACTCCCGCGACCGCGACGGCCGTCCGGCGCCGCCGCACCCGCCGGTGCGCCGACTCCCGTGCCGCGAAGCGCGGCCACGGGTCCTCGGGCGTGGTCATCCTGGCCGCCTCGCCGGCCAGGGCGTCGTGCAGCGCTGTCGTGACGTGGTCGGTCATGCCGGGTCCCCCTGGAGGTGCGTGGTGGTGACGTGGTCGCGGAGGCGGGCGAGCCCGCGGGACGCCTGGCTCTTCACCGAGCCGGTCGAGCAGCCGAGCACCGCGGCGATGTCGGCCTCGCTCATGTCTTCGAAGTACCGCAACACGAGGATCGCCCGGGTCCGCGGTGGCAGCCGGCGCAGCGCCGCGAGGAGCTGCTGCCGGTCGTCGACCCGGCCGTACTGGTCGTCCGCGGGTGTGTCGTCGGCCGGTAGCAGCGGCACCTCGGCGAAGCGTTTCCGCCGGCGCCACGAGATGGCGGTGTTGACCATCGCCCGCCGCACGTACACCTCGGGGGCGTCGGAACGCAGGATCCGGCTCCATCGCCGGTGTGCCTTCTCCAGCACCGACTGCACGAGGTCCTCGGCGGCGCCGCGGTCGCCGGTCAGCAGGAACGCGGTGCGGGTCAGCGGCCCCCACTGCGTCGTGACGAACGACCGGAAGCCGTCATCGTGCTCGCTCATGCAGGGTATGACGCCTCCCGTGCCCCGGCGGGTTGAGCGCGGCCGCTCTTGACAGCAGAAGTGTTATCGCTAACATTCTCGGAAAGTCACGCATCGACGGGCGTCCGCCAACCGGCCGTCGATGGTCACCTTCCGTCGTCGTTTCGCAGTGATGGGTCGCCCGCGCCGCCAGTCGCGCGGCGATCCTCTGCGGCGCGCTATGTGAGCGCTAACAAACTTCTGCAGAGAGGTCTGCCATCGTGCACCTTCGTCGTCGTACCTTCGTCCAGCTCACCGGGTTGTCGGCCGCGGCCGCCGCGGTCGGGGTCGCCGCCACGCCCCGGGCGGCGCTCGCGGCGAACAGCGCCTACGTGTTCGTGTACTTCACCGAGACGCCGAACCAGAGCGGCGCCAACTACGGGCTGCACGTCGCGGTGAGCACCGACGGGCTCAACTGGGCGCCGCTGAACCAGAACAACCCGGTCGTCACCCCGACCGCCGGGACGCTCGGCCTGCGCGACCCGTTCATCCTGCGCAAGCAGGACGGCACGTTCGTCATCCTGGCCACCGACCTCAACGGCACCGACTTCGGGCAGAACAACCAGTACCTGCACGTGTGGGACTCGACGGACCTGACCAGCTTCACCGGCTACCGGCGGATCAAGATGCACAACCTGGCGACCCACACGTGGGCGCCGACCGCCTTCTGGGACGCCTCGCGCGGCCAGTACGGCATCGTCTACTCCGCGAACAACGGCAGCGACGTGTTCATGGTCAACTACACGTCGGACTTCCGCACCGTCAGCGCCAACCAGGTGTACTTCAGCCCCGGCTTCTCCGTGCTCGACGGCGACATCGTCGTGGACGGCTCGACGTTCTACCTGTACTACAAGAACCTCGCCAACGGACTCACCTACGGCGCCCGCTCGTCCACCGGCGCACCCGGCAGCTACACCACGTACACCGCCGGGCTGAAGCAGGGCAACGCCATGGAGGCGCCGATGCTGGTGAAGGCCAACAGCGGCTCCGGGTGGTGGCTGTGGGGCGACTCGTTCAGCCCCGTCAACAACGACTACTACGCCTGGTCGACCAGCAACGTCGGCGGCGGCGCGTGGACGGTGCTCAACCAGCGCGACTACACCCCGCCGCTGAACGCCAAGCACGGCTCGATCGCCGGCATCACCACCGCCGAGTACAACGCGGCCGTCACCCGCTGGGGGCTGCCGGGCTGGGTGCGGCTCAAGTCGTCGAACTTCCCCGACCGGTACGTGCGGCACGCCAACAACGTCGCCCGCATCGACCCGTACCCGTTCGACCCGTACCAGGACCAGCTGTGGAAGCTGGTGCCCGGGCTCGCCGACAGCACGGGCGTGTCCTTCCAGTCGGTGAACTACCCGACCCGCTACCTGCGCCACTACAACTACGAGCTGCGCCTGGACGCCAACGACAACACCGCCGCGTTCCGCGCCGACGCCACCTTCCACCGCACCGCCGGGCTGGCCGACTCGACGTGGTCGTCGTTCCGCTCGTACAACTTCCCGGACCGCTACCTGCGGCACGCCAACTACGTGCTGCGCATCGACCCGCTGAGCGCGTCGTCGAGCGCCACCGACCGGCAGGACGCGACCTTCAAGGTCACCTCGTGAGACGCGTGCTGCTGCTGGTCGCGGCGGTCCTTCTCGCTGTGATCGCCGCTCCGGTACGGGCCGAGGCCGGCCCGGCGTTCACGAACCCGTTGAACAGCTCGGGTCCCGACCCGTACATGACCTGGTACAACGGCAACTACTACCTGATGACCACGCCGTGGAGCGGCCCGCTGACGATGCGGAAGGCGCCCACGATCGCCCAGCTGAAGACGACCACCCCGACGGCCGTGTTCAGCGCGCACGCCGCCGGCCGGGACCGCAACGTCTGGGCGCCGGAGTTCCACCTGCTCAACGGCCCCAACGGGCAGCGCTGGTACATCTACTACTCGGCCGGCAACGGCGACATCGAAGGCCAGCGGGTACACGTCCTGGAGAGCGCCGGCCTCGACCCGATGGGCCCGTACACGTACAAGGGCATGGTCTTCGGATCGAACAACTGGTGGGGCATCGACGGCAGCGTCGTCACCATCAACAACCAGCTCTATTTCATGTGGTCCGGGGTGCCGACCGTGCTGTGGCGCGACAGCGACCCGCACATCTACCTCGTCGCGATGAGCAACCCGTGGACGGTCACCGGCGCCCGTACCGCCATCTCCGAACCGATCCTGGACTGGGAGCGGCAGGGCACCCCGATGAACGAGGGTCCGGTCGCGATCCAGCACAACGGCCGCACGTTCATCACGTACTCCGCGAGCGCCTGCCAGGGGCCGGACTACAAGATCGGGCAGCTGACGTACACCGGCGGCGCCGTGCTGTCGGCGTCGTCGTGGGTGAAGAAGTCCACGCCGATCTTCCAGCGCAACGACGCCGCCGGCGTCTACGGCCCGGCGCACCACGGGTTCTTCAAGTCCCCGGACGGCACCGAGGACTGGATCGTCTACCACGCGAACGCCTCCGCCTCCGACGGCTGCGGGTCCACCCGTACCACCCGGATCCAGCGCATCAGCTGGAACGCCGACGGCACCCCGAATCTCGGCGTCCCGGTCGCCACGGGGACCGTGCTCGCGCCGCCGTCCGGTGAGCCCGCCGGGCCCGCCGTGACGACGTGGCGGCTGCAGTCGTACAACTTCCCGGACCGCTACGTGCGGCACGCCGACTATGACGTCCGCATCGACCCCAACGTGAGCCCCGCCGCGGACTCACAGTGGCGGATCGTGCCGGGCCTGGCTTCCGCGAGCGGGTACGTCTCGCTGGAGTCGACGAACTTCCCCGGCTACTTCCTGCGCCACTCGAACTACGACTTCTCGCTCGTCCGCAACGACGGCAGCGCCGCGTTCGCCGCCGACGCGACCTTCCGGCAGGTGGCCGGCCTCGCCGACGCCGCCAGGGTGTCCTTCCAGTCCTACAGCCACCCCGACCGGTACATCCGCCACTACAACTACCTGCTGCGCCTCGACCCGATCAGTACGGCGACCGCCCGCGCCGACGCGACGTTCCGGCTCGTCGCGTGAGGCGCGCCGTCCTCCCGGTGCTTCCGGTGCTCGCGGTCCTGGCCGCGGTACTGCCGGGCACACCCGCTCTCGCCGCGCCGACCGTACCTACGGGCGCGCGCTCACTGGAATCCGTCAACTACCCCGGCCGGTACATGCGACAAGGCCAACTCGATCCGGTGTCCGCGTCCAGTGACGCCCAGACGAAGGCCGACGCGACGTTCACCGTCGTCAACGGGCTCGCCTCCCCGGCGTGCTACTCGCTGCAGACGAAGAGCGGGCTGTTCCTGCGGCACCGCGACTTCCGGCTGCGGGTCGACGCGAACACCGGCGATCCCACGTTCCGCGCCGACGCGACCTTCTGCCCCGTCGACGGCTCCGTGGCCGGGTCGGTCGCGTTCACCTCCTACAACTATCCGTCCCGCCGCATCCGGCACCGGGACTTCGCGCTGTGGCTCGACCCGTTCCAGGACACCGCCGCGTTCAAGGCCGACAGCTCGTTCCGCGTCACGGCACCGTGGACCCCCAAGACGAACAAGGGCCCGGTGATCCCCGGCCTGTTCGCCGACCCGCACCTCACCGTCTTCAACGGCCGCTACTACCTGTACCCGACCACCGACGGGTACGCCGGCTGGAGCAGCCCCTACTACAAGGCGTTCTCCTCGACCGACCTGGTGAACTGGACCGACCACGGTGTGATCCTCGACCTCGGCCCCGACGTGGCGTGGGCCGACAACTCGGCGTGGGCGCCCGCGGTCGCCACCCGCAACGGCCGCTACTACCTGTACTTCAGCGGCGGCGCGGCCACCGGGGCGAAGCAGCTCGGCGTCGCGGTCGCCGACACCCCGACCGGCCCGTTCCGCGACGCCCTCGGCCGGCCCCTGGTCCGCGGCGACCAGTTCAGCGGCGGGCAGGCGATCGACCCGATGGTGTTCACCGACACCGACGGCCAGTCGTACCTGTACTGGGGGCAGGGCGTCGCCCGCGCCGTGCGGCTCAACGCCGACATGACGTCGTTCGACCCCGCACAGGTACGGGTCGTCACCCCGGCCGGCTACAACGAGGGGTCGTTCGTGTTCAAACGCAACGGCACCTACTACTTCATGTGGTCGGAGAACGACACCCGCAGCGAGGACTACCGGGTGGCGTACGCGACCGGGCCGTCACCGCTCGGCCCGTGGACGAACCGCGGCGTGGTGCTGCAGAAGCGCCTCGACGCCGGCATCAAGGGCACCGGCCACCACTCCGTCGTGCAGGCGCCCGGCACCGACACCTGGTACATCGCCTATCACCGCTTCGCCGTGCCCGCCGGCAACGGCACCAACCGCGAGACCACCATCGACCCGCTGGCGTTCAACGCCGACGGCACCATCCGCCCCGTCGTCGTCTCCTTGTAGGAGCATCATGCGCAAACTCCTCGTCGCGATCCTGCTCGCCGCCCTTACGGTCGCGTTGCCGAAACCCGCCGCCGCCGCGGACCCGTTCACCGGCTACCTGATGGCCCACTTCACCGGCGAGTCGTCGACCGCCCAGCAGATCTACCTCGCCCACAGCAAGGACGGCCTGCGCTGGACCGACCTCAACAACGGCGGTCTCGTGCTCAGCTCCAACGTCGGCACCCGAGGGGTGCGCGACCCCGCACTGGTCAGGTCGCCGGCGGGGGACCGGTACTGGATCATCGCCACCGACCTGTGCATCGGCTGCGGCCAGGACTGGCCGACGTCCATCAACAACGGCAGCCGCAACCTCGTCGTCTGGGAGTCCACCGACCTGGTCAACTGGTCCGCGCCGTGGCTGCTCAACGTCGCCGGCGCCATCCCCGACGGCCGCAACGCATGGGCGCCCGAGGCGATCTGGAACCCGGCCACCAACGACTACGTCCTCTACTGGGCCACGAACGTGCCCCTGAACGGCGCGACCAAGCACCGCATCTACTACGCCCGCACCTCGAACTTCCGCACGATCACCACGCCGCAGCCGTACATCACCCGCCCAGGCGCACAGGAGATCATCGACACCCAGATCGTCGAGGTCCCCGCCGGCGTCGGCAACTACCGCTACGTCCGCACGTCCGGCGACGGCCAGATCACCATCGAGGGCAGCAACTCGATCCTCGGCACGTGGACCACGCTGGGCAACCTGTCCGGCATCGGCCTCACCGGCTCCCAGGTCGAGGGCCCCATGTGGGTCAAGTTCAACACCGGCAACTCCTGGGCGCTCTACCTCGACCAGTACGCCTCGGGCCGCGGCTACATGCCGGTGCTGACGGGTAACCCGTCCAGCCCCGCCGCCTACCAGCTGCCCGCGTCCGGCTCCTACAACATGGGCGGCACCAAGAAACGCCACGGCGCCATCCTCAACCTCACCGCCGCCGAGGAGAGCCGCGTCCTGTCCCGCTGGCCCAGCACCACGACGATCAACCGGCTCCAGTCGTACAACTTCCAGGACCGCTACGTGCGGCACGCCAACTACGACGTCCGCATCGACGCCTCGGTCTCGCCGGCCCAGGACGCCCAGTTCCGCCTCGTCCCCGGCCTGGCCGGCACCGGCACCGTCTCCATCCAGTCCGTCAACTTCCCCGGCTACTACCTGCGCCACTGGAACTACGACTTCGTCCTCGCCGCCAACGACGGCACCACCACCTTCGCCGCCGACGCCACCTTCCGGCAGGTCGCCGGCCTCGCCGACGCGTCGTGGACGTCCTTCCAGTCGTACAACTTCCCCGACCGGTACATCCGGCACAGCAACTACCTGCTGCGCATCGACCCCATCACCACCGCCACCGCCCGCGCCGACGCCACCTTCCGCATCACCACCTGAGACCGGTGGCCGGCGCCCCACCGCCAACGGGCGCCGGCCACCGCCAGTAGGGTTGCCCGGTGCCTGGTGAACGCTTCCGCATCGCCGCCGCCGTGTACGGGATCCTGCGCGCCGACGGTCGGCTGCTGCTCCTGCGGCGGGCGGGGACGACCTTCCGGCACGGGCAGCTGAGCCTGCCGGCCGGCCACCTCGACGGCGGCGAGGACGCGCGCACCGGGCTCGTGCGGGAGCTGCGGGAGGAGCTCGGCATCGAGGCCGACCCCGACGGCTGCCGCCTGGCGCTGCTCCTGCACACCGCCCCCGAGGACGCCGACGACCAGGAGTACTTCCACCTGTTCTTCACCGTCGACCGGTGGACCGGCGACCCCGTCATCAACGAGCCCGGCAAGTGCAGCGAGCTGCGCTGGGCCGACCCCACCGACCTCCCGCCCGACGTCGTCGACTACGTCGCCGAGGCCCTGGCCGCCATCACCCGCGGCGAGACGCTCGCCCTGCGTGGCTGGGTGACGGGCCCGTGACGGTAGTGGGCATCGACGCCGACGTTCCCGCCGGCCGGGTGGTGGTCGTGATCGACGTGATCCGGGCGTTCACCACGGCGGCGGTGGCGTTCGAGCGCGGAGCGGCGGAGAT
The DNA here is from genome assembly GCF_040614215.1 of Dactylosporangium sp. NPDC006015. NCBI lineage: Bacteria > Bacillati > Actinomycetota > Actinomycetes > Micromonosporales > Micromonosporaceae > Dactylosporangium > Dactylosporangium sp. NPDC006015. Next base: position 99,758 of record NZ_JBEXUD010000015.1, on the reverse strand, counting down.
CGTGTGCGTGGGGTCCGCCCCGGAAGGCAGGGCGCTGCGCGACCGGCACCCCGACCGGCTGCTCATCGGCGAGGTCGGCGGGCTCAAGCCGGACGACTTCGACCTCGGCAACTCGCCGCTCGACATGGCCGCCGCGGACGTCAGCGGCCGCAGCCTGATCCAGGCGACCTCCAACGGCACCCGCGGCCTCGTCCGCCACCCGGATGCCGCGGCGCTGCTCGCGGCCTCCGCCGTGAACGCCGCCGCCACCGTGCGCTGGATCACCGAGCACCACGCGGGTGTGCCGTGGACGATCGTGTGCACGGGGCGGAGCGCCGAGGACTGGGCCTGCGGACGGCACTTGGATCGTTTGTTGGGCGGGTCCGCAGCCGACAGCGCCGAACTGGTCGCCGGGATCAGGGAGGGCGCCGCCCAGCAGGCGCTCCGGTCGGCGGGCCGCCCCGCGGACGAACGCGTCGACCTGACCCGCGACCTGCCGCTGTGCTGCGACGTCGACCGGTCGGCGTTCGCCATGGTCGGCGAGCTCCGCGACAACCGCGTCACCCTCGCCGCCGTGCCCTGCTGAACAGCCCGCGCCCGGTCGGGTCACCGAGCAGGTCGGCCTGGCGGCGCTTCAACGTGGCAAACGAGCTGCTCGCGTACTCCAGGACGCCGTCGGCGGGGTAGCGGATGAGTGCGATCTGGTCGGTCAGATCGCCCGCCGCCCAGCGGGCGACCAGGATCTCGCTGGATGTCACGTGGGCGCACAGGTGCAGCAGTACGGGCGGCATCGACGGCTCGATGAGCAGGTCGGCGCGGCGGACGACCACTTCCCGAGCCCGCTGGATGTTCGGCAGGAAGGCGGTGGTGAACCACAGGCAGCGGCCCGTAGAACTCGCTGAGCTGCTCGTTGACCCGCGCCAGCCGCTCCTGGCGCCGGGCCAGATACATGTTGGTCAGATACGTGCCGACGATGCCGACGAAGGCGAGCACGATCGCGAGCACCGCGGCTGACATGCGGGCCAGCATATATAGAGCGGCCGACATGCCCGGCCGGCATCGAGAGGTGCGGGACTCAGGTGGTGAGGGCGGCGGCGAGGAGGGCCTGGGCGGTCCGGCGTACGGTCTCGGCGGCCTCGGCGTGGGTCTGGCCGGCGATGTCGAGCAGCCAGACGAGGGTTTCGATGCCGGTCGCGGACCTGATGGCGACGGCGAGCGTGCGAAGGTCGACGTCGGGGTGCGTGTCGCGCAGCGGGGCGAGGGCGTCCTCGATCCAGCCGATCGCCCGGCCCTGCCGCAGCGCCGGGCGGCCGCCACCACTGCCGCCGCCTTTCTCGTCGAGCGAGAGTCGTAGCGAGGTGCGCAGCTGTGGCTCCCAGTCCATGTTGTACCGGCTGAACGCGGCCATGAACGCGTCGAGCCGTGCCCGGGGCTCCTGCGGTGCGTCGGGGCCGAGCAGCGTGTCCGGCGAGATCTGCGGGTGGGCCGCCATGAGCAGCGAACGCTGGTTGGGGAAGTAGCGGTACGCGGTCGTGCGCGACACCCCGGCCCGCTCGGCGGCGTCCTCGACCTGCGGGGTCGAGCTGTCCGCGAGCAGCTCACGGGTCGCGTCGACGAGGGCCTGCCGGGTCCGGGACTTCTGCTGCGTTCTGCCTGTCGTCTCATATGGTACCGCCATGCCCATCATGGTACCGTAGTTCCATGAACGGTCAGGACCCGGTCGTCACCGACCCGAATCTGTACAGCGTCCTGTTCGAGAACGAGCGGGTGCGGGTGCTCCAGTACCGCGACCGCCCGGGCGACCGGACCCACCCGCACAGCCACCCGGACAGCGTGATGGTCACGCTCAGCTCCTTCCAGCGTCGCGTCTCCAGCGGCGGCCGCCACGCCGACATCGAGCTGACCGTCGCCCAGGCCCGCTGGGTCGGCGCCCAGGAGCACACCGGCGAGAACATCGGCACCACCGACAGCCACGCCGTCTTCATCGAGCTGAAGGAGCCGGCCCCCAACCCGTCCGCCGGCGCAGCCCCACTCGGCCCGTCCAACCACTGACCGCGTCGCGTCAGTCCTCGTCTGCCGCCCTGGCGTCGTGGACCGCGATGCACCGTGCGGCCAACCCGGCAACGTTCGGGTCGTCGGTGTAGATCGCCGTCCAGATCTCCTCTTCGAGGGCGATCGCCTCGGCTTCCCAGGGCGCCGGTGTGTCACCTGCCTCCCGTAACACGGCGGCGCACCGCGCGACGTAGGCGGCGCCGTAGATCCGGTTCATCGATTCGTCGGGCCGGAACGTCCAGGGCCGCGGTTCGTCGAACCGTTCGAAGCCCAGCGCCCGGACCGCGGCGTACACCATGTCGTAGGCATCGCCGTCGGTGGACAGCGCGGCCGGGATCGCGCCGGCCGGTGGGCGGAGCCCGCTGGACTCCGCCCAGCGCTGGAGGTCGGCGGTGACGTCGTCGATGCTCCGTGCGGGCGGATCAGGAATGTGCTCGAACGCCTCGCACTGCGGGCTGGGTTCCGGCAGGTGGAAGTGCGAGTGCGTGCCGTCGGGCAACACCAGGTAGACGTTGGCGCAATAGCCGTCGCTGATGTGTGCGCCGAGCACCGGGCCGCCGGTCGCCGCGGCGAGCCGCCGGGCGGCCTCGGCGACGTCGGGCGTGCCCCACCCCTGCGTCTCCACGAGCTGCCAATCGCCGCCCAGCGACCGCAACTCCCAGTGCATGTAGCCGAACCCGGCCATCGCCGGCTCGTGCGCGAGCAGCCCCGGCGCCGCCGCGACGACGATCGAACCCCAGAAGTCCACCGCAGCATGCTAGTGCCGTGAGTCGTTAATTCGTTATCAGTGGGTACGGTGGTTGTCGGCCGTTGCCGACAGCAGTGCCGATCGTGCTCACTGATGATGAACAGGAGCAGTTGCTGGCGTGGTCGCGTCGTCCGTCGAGTGCGCAGGCCCTTGCGTTACGGGCGCGGGTGGTGCTGGCGTGCGCGGCTGCCGGTGCGGCGGCGAATGGGCAGATCGCGCAAGATCTCGATGGGGTCCGCCACGCCCGGCATTCAACCATCAGACGGACGGGTCACCAGGCAGATCGGGACGAACACGGTCGCGCCGATGAGCGTGCTGGACAGCGCGCCCCGTCCGAACGCCCGCGCGTACGGCTGGGTCATGCACACCCCGCAGACGAACACCCCGACCGGCACGATCGCCAGCTCCGGGATCACCAGCAGCACCATGAACGACCGGGCCTCCGGGTCGCCGTTGACGATGAGCTGCAGGATCAGGAACGCCATCAGCAGTACGTGCGGCAGCGCGCCGAGGACCGCGCCGAGGGTCTGGCCGCGGGCCGGCGGCGTGGCCGCCGGCCCGACGAACGGGGTCATCGAACCGACCCGTACAGGCCGGTGTTGATGGCCGCCATGCTCTGCCGCACCGAGTTGCTGCTGTAGTCGCCGTCCCAGTAGTTCGTGTGGTTCAGCGTCGGGTCGAAGTCCAGCCCGAACTGCTTCGCACCGAACACCCAGTCGGTCGGGCTGACGCCGAAGGCGTACCAGAGCCGGCGGGACCGGCTTGGACGCAGGGATGTTGGCACAGACGGTGACCTTCGCTTCGGTGGGTGGGAGCGGCAAAGCGTAGGAAACCGGCGCCCTTCAAGGTCAACACCGGGATCGCCGGTGGCGTCACCGGTGTACCGCGGTGTGCCCGGACGCCCGTTGTCACGGGGTGTGATCTGACCGGCCGGTGGACACCCGTCGGTGGACGCCAGCGGCTCGCGGCGGCCGACGCAGTCGTGGTCCCAGAAGGGGGTCGAGTAGACGAGGGTGCCGGTCATCCAGGGTTCGTAGGCGGACAGGCGGGTGACCTGGAAGCCCTGGTCGGGGATGCGCAGGGACGGTTTGCGGAAGCCGTGGTCGCCCGCGGGGGTGAAGCCGGCGCGGGCGTAGTAACCCGGGTCGCCCTCCAGGAACACCAGCGGGACGCCGCGCTCGTCGAGCCGGCGCGGGCCGGCCTGGATGAGGCGGAGTCGATCCCGCGGCGCTGCAGGTGCGGCGCGACGGCGAGCGGGCTCAGCGACTGGACCGCGACCAGCCGGCGCGGCGCGTCCAGCAGGCAGCGGCTGAACATGACGTGCCCCGCGACCTCGCCGTCCTCCTCGGCCACCAGTGAGAGCGCGGCGGAGGGCGTCACCGGGCGGGCTGCCGTGCCGCCGTGCTCGCCGCCGAAGGCGGCCCGGTGCAGTGCGCCGACGGCGGCGTGGTCGCTGGGGTGTTCGGTGCGGATCGGCATGGGCGGCAAGGCAACGCGACCCGCACCGCGCGATGCCAACGGCTTTCAGCGCAGCTCGACCTGTACGCCGTCGTCGGTGAGCCGGTCGACCAGATCGTCGAAGGTGACGGCAACGCTCCAGGCCTTACGGTCGTAACCGGGGACCAGGTGGGTGCGGGCGATCTCGGCGTCGTGCCAGATCAGGCGGAAGCCGGGGGTGGCGCCCGCGTCGCCGGTGCCGGCGCACTCGTGCAGCCAGAAGAGGTCGCCGCCGAACCAGCCGCCGAGACCGTCGACGAGACCGTTGCCCAGCGCGGACGGGCGCGTCGCCACGACGTTGCCGGACACCCAGCGGTACAGGTGGTGGACCGTGCCGTCGACGCGGACGTGTGCGAGCTTGGCGTTGACGAGGCCGGTGAGACCGGGGCGGCAGCCGAGCAGGGTCACCGGTGGCCCGGGCAGCCAGACGTCGGGCCGCTCGCGGAACACGCCCGCGACGTCGCGGCAGTCGCCGGCCGGCAGGAGCTCGTCCGAGCCGTCCGGCGCGGGCCAGACGGACAGCCGGTAACCGGAGACGGCCGGCGCGATGGTGCCGTTGTGATTGTTGGGCTCGTCGCGGCGATGGCCCTCGAGCTCGACGTCGAGCAGCCCGCCGGCGGCCTCCGTGTGGCCGACGACCCGGACGTCCAGCAGCTCCTCGCCGGTCTCGTAGCAGGTCAGGCATTCGGCGGTGGCGGAGCACGGGGCGTGGACGCCTTCGAGGTAGATGTTGCCGAGCCACGCGGGGCCGGTGCCGTCGACCGCGGCCCGAAGCGGCCCTTCCGGCGTGCAGCCCAGCAGCGTGTACCGCTCGTACACCGGCGGCACAGGAAACACGCGATCGGTGAACAGCCCGTCGATGTCGTCGCACTCGGCGACGACGGTGTCGGTGTCGTGGTCGAGCAGGCGCCAGCGCGACGGGATCGGCACGGCCTCACCCTATCCGGTGGCCCGCAGATGAAATCTCCGCGCATCCATTGATATCAGTGGATCAGGGTGGATAGCCTCGACGGGCTCACATCGACGGGGGAAGGTGGATCGGATGATGCGGCCCAGGGTGTCACCCTGCTGCGGCGCGGACGAGCAGCCGGCCGGCGGGCTCAGCCGCCGCGGCGTGCTGCGCGGTGCGGCGCTCGCGGCGGGCGGCGGCGTGGTCCTCGGCCTGCCCGGCACCGCGTACGCGGCACCGGTGATCGACAACCCGTTCGCCGGGTACACCATCACGCAGACCTGGGCGCAGCACCGGGCGAACGGCTCGCTCGGCGGGATCGACTTCGCCATGGCGGTCGGCACCGGGCTGCCCGCCTGCGGCGCCGGCACCGTCACCAACATCCCGAACAACGGCACCGGCGGGCACACCGTGACGATCGCCCACGCCGACGGGTACAAGAGCCAGTATCTGCACCTGTCGGCGTTCGTGCTCGCGAACGGCACGCCGGTGGCCCGCGGCGCGATCGTCGGCCGGTCCGGCGGCGCGGTCGGCGCACCCGGGTCCGGCTCGTCGACCGGCCCGCACCTGCACTGGCACATGATCGACCCGGGCGGCACCCGGATCAACCCGCTCGAATACGTCGCGCAGCATCCGCCGGCGGGCGCGCTGCCGAAGACCGCCACCGAGACGACCGGCACGCCGGACACGGTGTGCTACAAGCGGATGCAGCACTGGCTGCGCCTCACGAACGGCTACACCGGCCCGATCGACGGCGTCCCCGGCACCGCCACGTACTCCGCCCTGCAGCGGGCGATGCGCGGCTACGGGTACACGGGACCCATCGACGGCGCCATGGGCCCCAATTCGTGGCGCGCCGTGCAGAACCTCGCGTCCGGTTACGGGTACACCGGCCCGCTCGACGGCGTGATGGGCCCCAACTCGTGGCGCGGCTTCGCCCGGTTCCTCAACCAGAACGCCTGGGACTGAAACCGCAGCTCGATCTGACCGCCCGGTAGCATGCGTCGCGTGATCGAGGAGCTGATCAGAAAGACCGCCGACGATGACGAGGATGCGGCCGAGGAGCTGACGGCGATCGCGGCCGCCGACCCGCAACGCCTGGTGCCGCACCACCACCTGATGCTCGACCTCGACGTGTTGTGGCCGGCCACGCTGTACCGGGGAGCCGGCGCCGACGTCGTGAGCCGCGTCGTCGAGCGGGTCGACGGCGGGCAGATCCCCGTCCAGCTCAACAACCTGCTGCTCGTCCTCGCGCACACCGGCCATCCGCTCGCGGAGCAGGCGATGCGCCGCTGGGAGATTGCCCCACCGGTCGGGTCGGACGCACTGCACCTCGGTCCGCTGCGGTACGCGGAGCAGGCCGGCTGGACCGTCGGCCCGGACGGCAGCCGGCGCTCGCTGTGCGGCGACGTCGCCTACGAGTGGCACCTGCGCCCGTCCACGCCCGCGGCCGACGGTGGCACCTGCCCGTGGTGCACGTCGCCGCTGTGGACGGCCGCAGACCTCCCCGATGCGGGTGACGCCCTGGCGCACACCGGCTGGCCCGGCCGGCTCGTCGTCCGGACCTGCCACTTCTGCGCCTGCTACACGACGCTGTACAGCGCCGTCGCCCCCGACGGCGGCAGCACGTGGTGGACGGGCAACACCCGCCCCGACTACATCGGCCGCGACGCCGGCCCGGAGGACCCGCCGGCGCTGCTGCCGGTCATGGGCCCGCAGCGGCAGAGCCCGTTCCAGGCGAGCGCGTGGAACGACGGCGGCTCGACGCTCGGCGGCCACCCCGAGTGGATCCAGGACGCCGACCACCCGGCCTGCCCCAGCTGCGGCGAGCCGATGGACTACATCGGCATGCTGTACGGCGGGGACTTCGACGAATTTGGCGAAGGCGCCTACTACCTGCACCTGCACGCCCCGTGCGGGTTCGCCGCGGTCAACTACCAGCAAAGCTGACGTCAAATCGGCTGCTCCCACGGCACCAGCTGGTGGAAGGCGCGGCCGAGGAGGCGCCGCAGGCCGGCCGCCTGCGCCGTCAGGTGCGGCAGCAGCGGGGTCGCGGGGAGCGGGCAGGTCCGCCGGGTCCAGCCCGCACAGATCCAGCAGCGGCCCGGGCCCGGCGGCCGGATCGTCGAACGCGCCGAGCGCCGACCTCAATGCCGCAGGGTCCGGCGGGCACGGCCGGTCGCCGCACCACCACTCGATCGTCAGCCAGTCGCCGGGAGACCACTGCAGCGCCTGGCGGAGCAGGTCGGCGTGGGTCGTCACGGGCGGCCCGAACATCCGGTCGAGCGTAGGGACCGCCGCCGCCAGATTGGTCGTCCCGCGCTCGCGCCCCACCAGCGGCGCGGTGGCCGGCCCCCACGGCGTGTCGCCGGCGCTGACGTCGTCCGCGCGGAACAGGGTGAGCCATAGCAGCGGCACCTCGCCGTCGGCGACGGCCACCACCTGCTCCGCCTCGTACTCCGCGTCCTGCTCCATCGGGTAGATCCCGGGGCCGCCGCCCGTGCACAGGTACACAGCGCTCACCGCCGCAGCGTACCGACCCGCGCGGCCGCCACTGGGCGACCGCTCGTACCGGAGCGGCCACAGCGGGGTGTGACGAAGTGCTCAGATCGCGGCGTGGTGCTCCGATGGGGGATGCGGCAGTTCCCGATCGGCGGGCGGTCTGGTGTAGGCGGGTTACAGATGACAGGTGCGGTTGAGGACGTACGTCCGCGCGGTGCCGGGCCCGGCCGAGGCTTGTCCATCTTGGGACGGATCCTGGCCGCCCTGTTCGTCGTCGCGTTGGCGGCGGCCGGGGTCGGGCTGCTGTCCGTGCAGCAGATGGGGAAGCTCAGTGACGACCTGGACGGACTGCGGGTGCGGCAGGGCGTGAGCGACGCGGCGCTGCAGCGGGTCCGGGCGGCGCAGGCGCTGATGTTCCAGAACCTGTGGTCGTACGCGGCGCAGGGCGAGGGGGCCGCGAAGCGGACGCAGGCGGCGGTCACCGCGTCGGACGAGGTGATGGATCAGGCGCTCACGGACTTCACGTCCAGTGCGTCCAGCGCGGCGACGAAGGCGGCGGCAAGCGAGTTCGGCACGCAGTGGGGCCAGTTCCGGCAGATCCGCGACGCGTTCGTGTTCGGCGCGCCCGCCCCGGCGGGTGCTGTCGTCCCGGGCGACGCGGAGGCGTTCGAGGCGCTCGCGATCAGGCTCGGCGCGGGGCTGGAGAAGGTCGTCCGGGCGCAGCAGGACGATGCCCGCGCCGCGCAGGCCGTCTCGGAGCGTTCCTACGGCCGGGCCCGGAACATCGCGATCGCCGGCATCGCGGTCGGGGTGGTGGCGGCGCTGGCGATCGGCCTGTTCATCTCCCGCATGATCGCCCGGTCGCTGGCGAGGGTGTCCGAGGTACTGAGGGCCGTCGCGAGCGGCGACCTGACCCAGCGCGTGCCGGACCAGTCCGCGCGGGAACTGCAGGCCATGGCCGAGTCGGTGAACACCGCGACGGGCAGCCTGCGCGAGACGGTGACGGCGCTGGCGAAGAGCTCGGAGGTGCTCGGCGGCACCTCCGGCCGGCTCAGCACCAGCAGTGATGAGCTCAACGTGGGCGCCGAGCACGTCAGTGCCCAGGCCGAGCGGGCCACCTCCACCGCCTCGTCGGTGTCGGAGAACATCGGTACCATCGCCGCCGCCGCCGAGGAGATGAGCATCTCCATCCGGGAGATCGCCTCGACCAGCCTCGAAGGCACGCGGATGGCGGGGCGGGCGGCCGACGTCGCCGAGTCCACCAGCCAGACGATGGACCGCCTCGGCGAGACCGGCCAGCAGATCACCCAGATCGTGCAGATCATCACCTCGATCGCCAAGCAGACCAACCTGCTGGCGCTCAACGCCACCATCGAGGCGTCCCGGGCCGGCGAGGCGGGGCTCGGCTTCGCCGTCGTGGCCGGTGAGGTCAAGGACCTCGCGCAGGAGACCGCGCAGGCGACCGAGCAGATCTCCAAGCAGGTCACGTCGATCCGCACCGAGTGCGAGGCCGCGGTCTCCGCGATCGCCGACATCACGTCGATCATCGGGCAGGTCAACGACTTCCAGGCGACGATCTCCGCGGCGGTGGAGGAGCAGTCGGCGACCAGCCTGGAGATGAGCCGGAACATCTCCGAGGCGGCGACCGGCAGCACGGAGATCGCCACCGACATCGAGGCGATGACCGTCGCGGCCCGCCGGTCGGCGGAGTCGTCCTCGCACAACCGGCACTCCGCGGCCGAGCTCGCCTCCCTGGCGGGCGATCTGCAGCAGATGGTTTCGCGATTCCGGATCTGACCTGGGGGAGGAACGTCCACATGCGACACTCACGACTGCGTGCGCTGGGGCTGCTGATGGCCGTGTTCGGCGTGGTGGCCTCCGCGGGCTGCACCGAGGCCATCTCCGCGGCGGACCGGAAGATCACGCTGACGGTCGACACGTTCGGCAAGTTCGGCTACGACGAGTTGTTCAAGCAGTACGAGAAGGACCACCCGAACATCACCATCAAGAGCCGGGTGGTGGAGAACCTCGACGTCTACTGGCCGAAACTCAACGTGTACCTCGCGGCGGGCAGCGGCGCCGGCGACGTCGTCGCGATGGAGGAGGGCGTCACGCCCTTCTACAAGGGACAGTCGGACAGCTTCGTGGACCTCGCCAGGTACGGCGCGAACGCCATGAAGGCCGACTTCCTGCCGTGGAAATGGGCGCAGGGCACCCTCGACAACGGCAAGGTCGTCGCGCTCGGCACGGACATCGGCGGCCTCGCGATGTGTTACCGCAAGGACCTGTTCGCCAAGGCGGGCCTGCCGACGGACCGCGACGCGGTGTCGAAGCTGTGGCCGACCTGGGAGGCGTTCCGTCAGACCGGCGTGCGGTTCAAGACGGCCAACACCGGCGCGGCGTTCGTCGACTCGCCCGACCAGATCCTCGCCGCCGCGTTGTCCCAGGCCGCCGCGGCGAACGACAACGTCACGTACTTCGACCACGACGACAAGCTCATCATCGAGACCAGCCCGGCGGTGAAGACCGCCTGGGCGGAGGCGACGGGCATGGTCGCTTCCGGGCTCAGCTCGAAGATCGAGACGTGGACGGACGCCTGGCACGCCGGTTTCCGCGACGGTACCTTCGCCACGACCGCCTGCCCCAGCTGGATGCTCGGCATCATCCAGGACGGCGGCGGCCCGCAGACCAAGGACAAGTGGGACGTGGCCGCGATCCCCGGTGGCGGCGGCAACTGGGGCGGCTCGTTCCTCTCGGTGCCCGTGCAGAGCAAGCACCCGCGGGAGGCCGCCGAGCTGGCGATGTTCCTCACCTCGCCGGCCAGCCACGTGGCCGCCTTCAAGGCGGTCGGCGCTCTGCCCTCGGACGTGAAGTCGCTGCAGGACCCGAACTTCCTGGCGATCACCAATCCGTACTTCGGCAACGCCCCGGTCGGCAAGATCTTCGGCGAGGGCGCCATGAAGATCCAGCCGATGTACGTGGCGGTGCGGCACCGGCCGGTCGCGGAGACCACGCAGGCGGCCCTCGACGCGTACGTCGCCGGGAAGATCACTGCCGACGCCGCCTGGCAGCAGGCCGTCGCCGCGGCAAAACGGAAGGCCATCTGAGCCGGCGCCGCAGCGTCACGGGTCACCTCCTGTGGACTCCGCGGCGCTGTGGGATTCTGGCTCGACACCGCCCGCTTCGCGTCCGCGTGGAGCGAGCCGTCCCGCCGCCGTACGAGTAGGCCCGCCCGAGGCCTCGGCGCGGCTACCGGTGTGCAGGCACACGGTCGTCGCGCTCACCAGGTCCAGACGACCGACCGGTGCAGCCGCCCTGGGGTCGCGCCCCGGGCGGCTGCGATCGATCGATGTCAGCCGAGCTGCCGGAACCAGGCGAGGGCCGCGGCCGTGCCGGCGATGTTCGCGCCGAGGTGCGCCGAGCCGTTGTACGGGTGCGTGCCGACGTCCACGACCGCGCCGGTGCGCAGGCGGGTGGCGCAGTAGGTGCTGTTGGCGACCGGCACCTGCTCGTCGGCGCGGTCCACGAGCAGCCGGGCGGGCGCGCGGATGCCGTCGCAGGACGCGTCGTGCACGGCCAGGGCGTCCGCGAACGGCCCCGACGGTGCCCGCAGCACCGCCAGACCCCGCGGGGTGAACAGTTCCTCGGGCGTGCCGGGCAGCGTCGCCGCCAGGTCCTCGCCGGTGTGCACGCCGTCGAACAGGGCCTCGACCTTCCCGGCGTACGGTGCGGCGAAGAACTCCTCGGGTCGCTGGTACAGGCCGTGCAGCCGGTTCCACGCCACGACCAGGTAGGCGGTGTAGCCGACGTTGTACGGCGGCGCCACCGTCCCGCCGATGAGGGCCGGCAGCTCGACGCGCCGGGCGTCGTACGCGCCGGCGATCGGCGCCAGCGCCCCCAGCCGGAACCAGCCGTCGCCGCCGCGCTCCAGCACCTGGCCGAGCGCGGTCGCGGCGCTGCCACCCTGCGAGAAGCCGGTCACGTACACCTCGCGGCGCAGCGTGCGCCCCTGACCGGCGGCGACGGTCCGGGCGGCCCGAAGCAGGTCCAGCGACGCCGACGCCTCGGTCGTGACGTCGAGGAACGGGTGCGGCCCCGGCCCGAGCCCCATCCCGAGGTAGTCGGGCGCGACGGCGGCGAACCCGACCGACGCGTACGTCAGCGCCGGCGCCACCGCCCAGCCGTCCCGCCACATCGACGGCGCGTCGGTCCGGTTGAGCTCCGTGCCGTGCGCGTACGACACCACCCGCAGCTGCCGCTCACCGTTGCGCGGCAGGGCGAGCAGCCCGCTGGCCACCGTCGTCCTGTTGCGCGCGTCGACGGTGCGGTACAGCACCTGGTACACCTCGACGCCGTGCCGCACCTCGCCCGGGTCGAACTGTGCCCCGCCGAGCACGTCCCGCACCCCGCTGGCGTCGAGCTCCCGCAGCGGCTGCACCGGCCACGACCTCCCCACGCCATCCGTCCCCGCCCCGTTCCGGCTGCGCCCCGGCGGCCGCGGCGCTCGACGCGCCCACCACCAGCACCAGCCCGAGCACCATCGTGTGCCTGAGAAGTCTCATACCCGCGACGCTATGACTCCCAGCGACCGACCTCGATCCGGTTGCCCGGCCTGTTGCCGGTGGGGCCATCCCCACCCCGGCGGAACGGCTATCGTGCTGGGGTGCTCGACAAGATCGAACTGCGCCTCCGGGCGACCGCTCCGGGTGAGCCTGCGCGCCTGCTGAGCCGCCGGCTGAGTTGGCGGGCCGAACACGGGATGTCGCGGTCGGCGCCACTGCTGGAGCTCGTGGCGCGGCTCGCCGACCGGTTGCGGGGCGACGGGGTCGCCGTGACCAATCCGTCAGGCTCCTCGTTCTTCAGCGAGCTCGACGTGTACGACCTGTTCGTGGCCGAAGGCATCCCGTTCGAGCTGGACGTGCCGCGGCAGATCGAGCTGTCGGACTGGTTCGCCGACGACGGGCCCGGCCGGCGGCCGCTGCTCAGCCTCGGCACGCACCCGGTGTTCGAGGCCGAGTTCAGGAAGTCCTGCCTCTGGCTGCTCGGCGACCACCGGTTCGGCGCGGACGTCGGCGGGTTCCCGATCCACCCGAACCTCCTGGCGCGGGCGCTGTCGGTCCCCGGTGTCGCCGCGGCGCTCACGGCCGAGGTCGACGCGCTCACCGCTTCGCTCGGCGCCGCGCCACTCGGTGAGGTGCAGCGCATCATGTACCGGCTGGGCACGCTGCGAAGCCCGGCCGGCTACGCCGCGTTCAAGCCGTTCCTGGAGCGGATCGCTGCCCTGGACGCGCCGGCCGCGCTGGCGCGGACGTTGCGGTGCGGGCTCCCCGAGGAGCTGGTGTGGCCGCCGTACGAGCAGGCGTCCGCCGCGCTCGACGCCGGGACCATGCGGACCGACCAGGAATGGCCGCTGCTCGCGATCCACGACGCCGGCACGGCGGTCGTGCTCGGCCCGTCCGGCGTCGTCGCCCGCCACGAGCTCGCGGTGCCCGCCCGCGACGGCATCGACGGGCAGTTCCCGCCGCGCTGCACCCTCCACGACGGACGCCTGCTCGTCAGCTGGCAACAGGGCGGCGGCGAACGCGGCTACTGGGCCGACACGCCGGGCGTCGAGTTCGACGCCGACCTGGGTGGGCTGGTGCTCGGGCCGATGACCCGCCTGCCTGTGTCCGAGGACATCGTCCCCGGCGGCCGGTTTGAGCCGGTGCCCGGCGCAGGGCCGGTCCGCCTCCGCTGGCGCCGCGACCTGTGGCCGGACGCGCCCGCGGTGTTCGGCGCCGCGGACGGCGTGACCGGCTGGGACGTCATCGACACCGCCGGCGCCGCGGACGGCGTCACCGGCTGGAACGTCGTCGACATCGCCGGCGGCGCGGTTGTCCGCTCGGTGGACGGGCGTCAGGTGCCGCTGCCGCCAACGGTGCGAACGGCGACCATCATGGGCGTGCTCGCCCTGCCCGGCGGCGGCGACCGGCTGGTGACGGTCGACCAGTTCGGCGCCGTCACGGTCTGGGATCCGGCGACCGGCACCCCCGCGTACGGGCCTGCCAAGCCGGAAGGGCTGCCGCCGGCCGGCTGGTGGGACCTGCTGCGCCCGCGCGACCCGGCCGGCTCGGCGGCGCTGCGGGCCGGCGGACCGGTCACCGCCGTCACCGACCCAGTCCTGGCCGACGCGGTCGGACGGCAGGCCGCCATCGCCGCCACCCTCGCGGCGACCGTCGAGCAGTACCGCGCGCTGCGGCACGAGCCGGCCCGCCCACCGGTCCCGGTAACGGCCGATGACGTCACCATCGCCGACGCCCTGTCCGGCCTCACCCACGCTTCCCGGTTCACCGAGCACCGCCGCGAGTCGAGGACGTCGACGGTCCCCGAGTACAAACTGATGGGGTTCCTCGACGCCCTGCCGGCGGCGCTGGACGGCGAGCGGCCACGCCCGTCCGCCGGCGTGGCCGGCTGGACCCGCGTGCTGGCGGGCCTCGGCGCCGTGGCGCTGCGCGCGGCGATGCCGACGACCCGACCGCCTGAGCGGGAGGTCCTCGCGGCGCTGCTGACCGCGCTCGCCGACGCCGGCCTCGCCGACGGGTCCGCCGGCCTGTCGGTGCTCACCGTCGTCACCGACGACCAGCTCACCGCCGAGCGGACGGCCGGGCTCGGCATGAGGGCCGTCGTCGCGGAGGGCGTCAGTGGCGGGTTCGGCCTCTCCTGCCGCCGGCTCATCGTCCACGGACCGGTCTTTGACCGCCCCGGCCTGCGAGTGGTGGAGCGGATCCCGCTCGCCGGCTGGGGCACCGCCGGCACGGTGCGCCGGTTCGTCGACCTGCTCGCCGAGCGCGGGCCGGTCACCTGGCGCCCCGAGTGGGCCGCGTCGTTCCCCAACCTCCCCGTCGAGCAGGCGACGGTCCTGCTCACCGGGGCGACGTACTGCGCCGCCGCCGACGACGTCACCGTGCCGCCCTCGTACCTGGAGGTGACGGGGCTGAGCGCGGCGGCCGCTCGTACGGCATCGGACGCCATCGCGGCGCTGCCGAAGGGCCGGCTGCTCCACCTGCTCAACGCCGCGATGCCGCTGGACCCCGCGGCGCTGTGGGAGTCCGGCCCCGACACCGCCCGCCTCGCGTCCGCGTGGCGTGAACCGTCCCCGCCGCCCTACGAGTTCCAACCCTGGCTGGAGTGACCGGTGCCGACCACCCCGCCACCACCCGTCGACGTCACGGCGCTGGTACCGGCACTCGCGGCGTACGCGCGGCAGACGGTCCGCCTGCACCCGCGCCCCGGCGCCCCGACCGCCGCCGACAGCTCGCTCGGCGGTCCGCTCGCGTGGCCAATCGGCGAACCCTGGCCGTACTGCCACCCGGGCCGGTGGGACCACACCTTCGACGACGCCCCGCGGGAGCCCGTGCCGTTCGTCCCGGTCCTGCAGGTGTACGCCCGCGACGCGCCGCAGCTGCCGTACCCGCCGGGGACGGACCTGCTGCAGGTCACCTGGTGCCCGTTCGACCACAACCCGTACAGCGCGCCGATCCCACGCCTCGACTGGCGCGACAGCGCGGGATTCCACCAGCCGGCGGCGATCCCCGCGCCGCACCACGCCAGCCCCCGCACCACGGTGCCGGCCCCGTGCTCGGTCAGCCCGGAGCCCGTTCTCGAGTACCCGAGCTGGGACCTGCCCCGCGACCTGTACTACGCCATCCGGTCGGCGACCCCGTACGACTTCGACGCAGAACTGTCCGTCGCCCCAGGCACGAAGCTGGGCGGCTACCCCAGCTGGTGCCAGCTGCCGGAGTGGCCGGCCTGCCCGGCGTGCGGCACCACGATGGAGCATCTGGCGACGGTGGCGAGCCTGGAGTGCGACCCGGGTGGGGAGCGCTGGCTGCCGGCCGGGTCCCGCCTTCGCCAGCCGTCGGGCCTGATGCTGGGTGATGTCGGCAGCATCTACCTCTTCACCTGTACCGCCTGCCCGCACCGCCCGTACGAGTCGGTCTTCCAGAACTCCTGAGGCTCGGCGCGGCCCCGTCCACGGAGGACGGGGCCGCACCCTTCTCACCCCGCGGCGGGCCTCAGTTGACGAACACCAGCGGGCTGCCGGCGACGGTGGTGTCCTTCACCGGGCCGTAGGCGGCGCTGAAGTAGCCGTTCGGGAAGCACGCGGACGGGCCTGAGAAGCGGTTGAACTTCTGGTTCGTGAACGTGATGGACTGGCCGACGTTGTTCGCCACGCCGACCACCTGGTTGAGGTCGGCGCGGTAGACGCAGGTGATGGTGCCGAGGCCCGACGTGAGCTTCATGGTCGTCTGGATCGGCAGTGTGGCGGTGCCGGTCACCTTGACCTGGTTGCTCGGCGGCGAGGTCACGGTGGTGGCGTACGGCAGGTTGTTCACCACGATGCTCTGCACCGCGGTGACGGTCGGGATGCCCGTCGGTGTGCACGACGAGAAGTTCTGCAGGGTCAGCGACTCGCCGGCGGTGCCGGGAGCGGGCACGTTGCTCGTCACGGTGGCGCCGAAGTTCGACACCGTGCACGTGATGAAGCTGGAGCTGCCCGGCGTGCTGTAGAACGTGGCCGTGGTGCCGGTCTTCAGCGGCGCGGAGACCGCGTCGCCGTTGGCCACGTTGGGGCCGCCGACGCTGACGGTGGTCAGCACGTTGACGGTCGCGGCGTGCGCCGCGGCGGGGAGCAGCCCGGCCGTCAGGACCGCGGTGAGCGCGGCGGCGGACAGGGTCCAGAGCTTGCGCATGGAGGAGCCTTTCTCGTGCGGGTACCGCGGCCGTTCAGTGCGCGGACGCGGCGATGGCCTGCTTGAGGTCGCCGAGGCTCGAGTCGACGGCCAGTGACGTGTCCGTCTGGCTGAACACGACGGTGTTGCGTCCGGCCGCGGCGGGCAGGCCGAACACGGTGTTGATGACCCAGTCCAGCGAGCCGCCGATGCCGCAGCCGTTGGCCACCGGCACCCTGACGCTGTTGTCCACCAGCGTCGCGCCGGAGAACGACACGACGAAGGCGCCGAAGCCGTTCGGGTCCGAGGCGAGGTCGATGACGCCGGCGTCACCGGTGATCGGGACGTTGGGCGGCGGCGGGCTGGTCGTGCCGGTGGTCGGGCCGAGCACGATCGGGCTGCTGTTCGAGCCGATGTAGCAGCGCAGCCCGAAGAGCGCGTTGAACAGGTGGAGCTTGATCGGCAGGCGGAACACCGGGGCGGGCTCGCCGGTGGCGAGCGGGATGAACTCGGTGATCGGACCGGCCAGCTCGACCTGGGCGAACGCGCTGGTGACGCCGGGCAGGAAGTTGGCCAGCCCCGGGATCGGGACCTGCAATGGCGACGACGTCAGCGTTTTGCCGTCGGCGGACGGCACGGTGCTGAACACGTTGGCGATGGTGCCGTCCGGGAACTCGACCGTCGGACCGCTCGCCGGCCAGTACACGCCGAACTGCAGCGTGATCGGCTGGGTGAGCGCGACCGTGGTGGAGCCGATCGTGACGCTGCCGCCGCGGGTCACCGAGATGACGCAGCCGACCTGCTGGTTGCCCGGGTCGGCGAGGACCGGGCTGGACAGCGGGCAGTTGCCCATCCCGGCGTAGATGCCGGTCGGCTTCGCGGCCGCCGCCGGTTGTGCACTTGCGGGAGTGCCGAAGACCGCGAGGATGCCGGCGGCCATCACCGCGGTCGCGGCGGACACACGTTTGGAGCGCATGGAACCTCCTGCTGGATTTCGGCGGGGTGTGACGAGTTGTAAACCCGTCGAGTATCTAACGTCAAGAATGCATTCGACGATGATCTGTCCACAGAGATCGAAAACCGCCGGAGTTTTCAACCGGTGAAATACGGGCGACCAGGGTTGACCTGATCAATACCCGCGAGTAACTTCCGGGTGACCGCCGTCCGTCGAGTGCGTGGAGGTCCCGCCATGACCCAGGCCGAAGATCAGGAAGAACAGCCGCAGGGAAAGACCCGCTGGCGCCGATTCGCATTGACGATGGTCATTTCGACGGCGGTTACCGCCGGGCTCGTGGTGCTCACCGGTCAAGGCGTCATCGCCGCGTCCTTCTCGGTGTCCGGCCTGCCGTTCGTGGTGACCGCGGACGAGCTGCAGGGCACGGGCTTCGAGCAGTACGCGGTGCTCGACACGATGGAGCCCGGCAGCCCCAACGAGGGCGACACCGGGGGCCAGCTGATCCTCATCGTCTCGGCGGTCGACAACGCCAAGCTGACCAACCTGTGCCAGAGCATCAACCTCGGCGGGACGAACCTGAAGCTGACCGCCGGCGACGCCCAGCACCCCGTCACCGCCACCAAGCTCATCGTCGACTCCGACCTCATCTCCGGCGACGCCAGCTTCACCTCGATCGACATCGGTCAGGACGCCAGCACGCTGACCCGCGTGCCCGGCGCCACCGGCGGGATCGGCATCTTCGGCCAGCAGGCCGAGACCGTGCGCATCCAGCACCTGCGGCAGAACAACTACGCCACCACGGCCGCCACCTTCATCCTGCCCAACCTGCACATGAGCTTCAGCGACGAGGGCTGCTGAGTTGCGCCGCTCCTTCCGCCGCTGGCGACGCAGCCGCCCCTTCTGGGGCGGCCTGTTCATCGTCGTCGCCGCCGTCGAGATCTTCCTGACGGTCAAGGCCCCGCTGCCGGTGGTGTTACACATCGGCATGCAGGGCCTGGCCGGCTACCTCGTGCCCATCATCATGCTGCTGTGCGGGGTCCTGCTCTGGTTCAGCCCGGAGAACCGCACCTTCTACTCGATCCTGGCCCTGCTCATGGCCCTCGCCTCCTGGGTCACGTCCAACCTCGGCGGCTTCCTGATCGGCCTGCTCCTCGGCCTGCTCGGCGGCTCTCTCGCCTTCTCCTGGCAGCCGGTACCGCCGAGAAAGCCCGACCCGGACGCCATACCTGCCGAGTCCCAGCACGAGAACGACACACCGCTGGAGGCCGAACGCGCCGAACCGTAGCCGGCCAGTTCAATGGCCGGCTGCGACTAACGGTGGTCCAGTCGGTACTGCACCACCGGCGGCACGAGATAGCACGATGCCGCAAACGCGTGACCCGGCTGCGTCGACGACACCAACCAGCCCAGGCCGCGCACTTCGAACAACCGACCTGATTCCGCCTGGCCACCGACAACGAGGTCGACCGCAATCCCACCCGACGCGGCGATTCCCGCCAGCTCGACGGCCGCGTCGCGCAACGACATCCCGGCGTCCTCCGCCAACCGCACAGCAAAGATCAAGCTCGCGTGGCGAACCGGCCAGCCACTGTCCCCGGCGAGCCGGTCAACGGCGAACGACCACACCGTCACACCGGGCGCGGCGGCCGGCCCGCCGAGATCGTCCGGCGATGCCCCACGCACTCGGGAGACCGCGTCGACGACGCAGCCGTGCGCGATCGTCCCGTCCGCCATCGCCGACCTGGGCAGATCGACCACCGCATCCCAGACCGGGAAAGACACCGCCTCGCGCGCGGCAGCATTCGGCCCGTGCACGAAACCAGCCTACCGAGCCCCATCCTTGAGAGGCGGATAAGAGCTGCGGTTGCCCCGGAAGGGCTCGTTCAAGAGGTATCCCGCGACGGCAATTCCGGCCTCATGGATCAGGGATCATGCCGATTTCAACGACAACAGCGTCCACGGCCGTCGTGGTCCGCAGCGGATTGGCGTGATCAGTCAACGGGCGTCACAAACGCTCGGACGAACCAGTGCGAGACAACTGCGCGGTGCAGATGCCCGGCCACCGCCTGCCCCTCGCCGCCCGACAGTCCCAGGAACTCGTCGACGTCAATCCGGCGCCCTGCCACGAGCCCCGGATTGACCACCTCGATCCGATCGGCGTAGACCCGCACGTGCATGCAGGTCGGCTGCGCGAACGGCCTGCTGATGGAGTCGGTGCACCGATGGGCGGCCGAGCGTGGCCGCCGGGTCGAGCCGTTTGGTGTCGACCTCGGCGCGCGGCTGGTCGCGGCGGCGCGTGTCCGGCTGCCGCACTGGGCCGACCGCGCCGACGCCGCCGACAGGGTGCGCGCGCTGGGACTGCGGGTCGCCGGTGTTGCGTACGGGACCGCGGCGAGCGAGGCGTCGTCGACCGCGTGGATCGAGAGGGCGACATCTGCTGTTCATTTGACGTGAGCAGAAAAGCTCAGACACCATTGAGTCAATGAACGCTGAGCTTTCTTCGGTGCAGCGGCGCGCCCGGATTCACGCCGCTCTCGGTGACCCGGCACGCCTGGCCATCGTGGACACGCTCACCCTCGGCGACGCCTCGCCCGGCGAGATCGCCCGTGCGCTCGACCTGCCCACCAACCTCGTCGCCCACCACGTCAAGGTCCTCGACGAGGCCGGGCTCCTCGTCCGGAGCCGTTCGGAGGGGGACCGGCGCCGTACGTACCTGCGCCTCGAGCCCGGAGCGCTCGCCTCGCTCACGGCGCCGGTGCTGACCGACGTGTCGCGGGTGGTGTTCGTCTGTACCCACAACTCCGCCCGGTCCCAGCTGGCCGCCGCGTTGTGGACGCACAAGGCCACGATCCCCGCCGCGTCGGCCGGCACCCAGCCCGCCGCACGCGTCAACCCCCGCGCGGTGGCCGTCGCCCGCCGGCACGGGCTGGTGATCAACGCCGCCGGCACCGCGCACGTCGCGGACGTCGTGCACGACACGGACCTCGTGGTGGCCGTGTGCGACAACGCCCACGAGGACCTCACCCAGGGCGTCCGGCCCCGGCTGCACTGGTCCGTCCCGGCGCCGGCGGACACCGACGCCGCCTTCGAGGCCACGTTCGCCGACCTCGCCGCTCGCATCGACCGCCTCGCACCCGCCCTACTCCCCGGAGCCAACCATGCCTGACGCCCTCGCCGGCTACCATCAGGAGCTCTCCATCGACCAGCAGCTCGCCCTGCGCACCGCCGCGGCGCGGCTCGCCGGTGAGTTCGACGGCACGTACGGCTCCGAGACCATCGAACGGTTCCTGCACAGCAGCTACGACCAGTTCGCGTCGCTGAGCACCGTGCCGAACTTCCTGCCGCTGCTCGCCGAACGCTTCGCCCGGCAGCGCCTGCACGCCCTGGCCCGGGTCGAGGGCAAGCACCGCGACGGCAAACCGGTCGTGCTGTTCCTGTGCACGCACAACGCGGGCCGCTCCCAGATCGCGCTCGGCTGGTTCACCCACCTCACCGG
Source organism: Dactylosporangium sp. NPDC006015 (assembly GCF_040614215.1). Classification (NCBI taxonomy): domain Bacteria; kingdom Bacillati; phylum Actinomycetota; class Actinomycetes; order Micromonosporales; family Micromonosporaceae; genus Dactylosporangium; species Dactylosporangium sp. NPDC006015. Next base: position 78,869 of record NZ_JBEXUD010000015.1, on the reverse strand, counting down.
AGACCGGGCCGTCGCCTGGTCCGGTGGTTCGGAGCCCGGCATCGAGATCAACCCGGCGGCGGTCGCCGCGATGGCCGAGCGCGGTATCGACATCACCGCCGAATACCCGAAGCCGTGGACCGACGAGGTCGTCCGTGCCGCCGACGTGGTCGTCACGATGGGCTGCGGCGACGCCTGCCCCGTGTTCCCCGGCACCCGGTACGAGAACTGGGACCTGGACGACCCGGCCGGCTGGGACGTCGAGGGTGTCCGCCCGCTCCGCGACGAGATCGAGCGCCGGGTCCGCCGCCTGATCGACCAGCTCAACATCCCCGCCGCCTGATACTTCGCCCACCAGAGCAAGGAGCACGTACTCGATGACCCACCCAGCACCGTGGCGACGGTTCCTCGCCGAGTTCGTCGGCACCGCGCTGCTCGTCACCGCCGTCGTCGGCTCCGGCGTCATGGCCACCACACTCTCGGACGACGTCGGGCTGCAGTTGCTGGAGAACTCCGTCGCCACGGCGTTCGCGCTCGGCGCGCTGATCCTCACGTTCGGGCCGGTGTCCGGCGCGCACTTCAACCCGGTCGTGTCGGCCGCGGACTGGTTCCTCGGTCGCCGCACCCGCACCGGCCTGAGCGCATCCGACCTCGGCGGGTACGTCGCGGCGCAGACCGCGGGCGCGATCGCCGGGTCGGTCCTGGCGAACCTGATGTTCGACCTCGCGGCCGTCGACTTCTCCGGCAAGGACCGCTCGGCCGGTCACCTGTGGCTGGGCGAGGTCGTCGCCACCGCCGGGCTGATCCTGCTCATCTTCGCCCTCGCCCGCTCCGGCCGGGCACCGGTCGCGCCCGCGGCGGTCGGCGCGTACATCGGCGCCGCGTACTGGTTCACCTCCTCCACGAGCTTCGCCAACCCAGCCGTCACCATCGGCCGGGCCTTCACAGATACGTTCGCCGGCATCGCTCCCTCGTCGGTACCGGGTTTCGTCGTCGCGCAGCTCGCCGGACTTCTGGTCGGGACCGGGCTGCTGCTGGCGCTGTATCCGGACGCCGGTCGCGCGGCAGACGAGGTCGTCGTCGGCCACGCCGATCAGACCGCACGATCGTCCTGAAACCACCAGCACGGAGGAACCGAACCGTCATGAGTGACAAGCCCAGCGTCCTGTTCGTGTGCGTGCACAACGCCGGCCGCTCGCAGATGGCCGCCGGCTGGCTGCGCCACCTCGCCGGCGACACCGTCGAGGTCCGCTCCGCCGGGTCGGAGCCCGCATCGCAGATCAACCCCGTCGCCGTCGAGGCGATGCGGGAGGTCGGCATCGACATCACCGCCAACATCCCGCGCAAGCTGGACTACGAGACCGCCGAGTCCTCCGACGTCCTGATCACGATGGGCTGCGGCGACGTCTGCCCCGTGTTCCCCGGCAAGCGGTACCTGGACTGGAAGCTCGACGACCCGGCCGGACAGGGCATCGACGACGTCCGCCCGATCCGCGACGCCATCAAGGCCCGCGTCGAGCAGCTGATCACCGAACTGCCCGTCACGACCGGCTGAGAGCTCCGCCGCCGGTTGGTCAGGCCGGCGGCGGTTCCACCCGTTCGTCTCCGGAGAGGTTGTCCATGCGCCTGCTCGTCATCGGCGGCAGCGACGCCGGGATCAGCGCCGGCCTGCGCGCCCGCGAACTCGACCCCACCGCCGACGTCACCCTCCTCGTCGCCGACCGGTACCCGAACTTCAGCATCTGCGGCATCCCGTACCACGTCTCCGGCGAGGTCCCGCACTGGCGCAACCTCGCCCACCGCACCACAGACGACCTCGAAGCCGTCGGCCTGCACCTGCAGCTCGGGCACCGGGCCGTCGCCATCGACCCGGCCGCGCACACCGTCACCGCCACCACGCCCCACGGCGACGAGACGACGTTCGGCTACGACCGGCTCGTCGTCGGCACCGGCGCCGTCCCGGCGAGGCCGCCGGTCGAAGGCCTGGACCGGCTCGGCCCGGCTGACGGCGTACACGTCCTGCACACCATGGACGACACCTTCGCCCTCCTGGAGTCGATCAAACGTCGGCAGGCCCGGACCGCCGTCATCGTCGGCGCCGGCTACATCGGCCTGGAGATGGCCGAGGCGCTCACCACCCGGGGACTGCACGTCACCGTCCTGGAACAGGTCGACCAGGTGATGCCCACCATCGACGCCGAACTCGCCGAACCCCTCGCCGAGCACCTCCGCGCGCACGGCGTCACCGTCCAGCACGGCACCCAGGTCCACGCGGTCACCGCGGACGGCGACCGGCTGCGGGTCGACACCGCAGCGGGGTCGCACCACGGCGACATCGTCCTCGTCGTCACCGGTGTACGGCCCGACGTGCAGCTCGCCGCCGACGCCGGAGCGGCTCTCGGTGTGCGCGGCGCGATCGCCGTCGACCGTGGCATGCGCACCAACCTGCCCGACGTCTACGCCGCAGGAGACTGCGTCCACACGTACCACCGCATCCTCGACCGCAATGTGTACCTGCCGCTGGGCAGCACCGCCCACAAGCAGGGCCGCGTCGCCGGCGCCAACGCCCTCGGCGGCGACGCCGTCTTCGCCGGCTCCCTCGGCACCCAGGCGGTCAAGGTGTTCGACCTCGTCGCCGCCGGCACCGGACTGCGCGACCACACCGCCCGCGATGCCGGCTACGACCCGGTCACCGTCGCGACCACCGCCGACGATCACAAGGCGTACTACCCGGGCGCGACCCCGATCCGGATCAGGGTCACCGGCGACCGGACCACGGGGCGGCTGCTCGGCGCACAGCTCCTCGGCCATCGCGGCGCCGAGATCGCCAAACGCGTCGACGTCTTCGCCGCCGCGATCAGCTACGGCGCGAGCGTGGCCGACGTCGCCGACCTCGACCTGTCCTACACCCCGCCCCTGGGCAGCCCGTGGGACGCCGTGCAGGTCGCCGCCATCGGCTGGGAGCGCGTCAGCTCGGCGGTGCCTCACCGGTGACCATGAACACCACCTGGTGTCCAGCATCGACGGCGTGGTCGGCGTACCGCTCGTAGTAGCGGCAGATGAGCGTCAGGTCGACCGCGGCCTGTACGCCGTGGCCCCACTCGCTGAACAACACCCCGAACATGTCCCGGTGCAGCGTGTCGACGATGTCGTCGCTGAAGATGCTGTCACCCGGTGAGGAGGCGGGGCACGACCCGGGCCGTCAGGATCAGGCGGGTGAGGCTGGCGCCCGTGGCGATGGCGAGCGGCCAGGTGAACGTCAGCGGCAGCAGGACGGCCCCTACGAGGATGGCCGCGTCGAGGGCGACGAGCCCGAGACCGGCGGCGCCGGCGATCCTGGTGCGGCGGTAGCTGCGGCGGGCGGTAGCGGCGAACACCATCGCGGTGACGACGGCCAGGAAGCCCACGCCGAACGCCAGTCTGACGGGTGCCGGCACGGGCCAGCTCCAGGCGTGGCCGGTGACCATCGCCACGGCCCAGCAGCCGCCGACGGCGGGTCCCGAGGCGACGAGGGCCCGTGCGGCGCGACGGCCGGGGGACTGGTGGACGAAGGCCGCGATGATCACGTCCGGCTCGCCGAATTCGGCGATGGTCTCGCGCGCTGCGGCGTCGGGGTCGAGGCCCTGAGCGAGGTGCCGTGCGTAGGTCTCGGCCAGGCCGTCGGCGAGCTCGTCGACCGCGTCGGCGGGCAGGTGCCGGGCGAGCGCGGTGACGGCGTCGTCGATCAGCTCGTGGCCGGCCACGGCGGCCTGTCCAGCAGGGTGGTGACGGCGGCGGCGAACTCGTGCCAGTTGACCCGGTCGCCGGCGAGTTTGCGTCGGCCTGCCTCGGTCAGCTCGTAGATGCGGCGGCGGCGGCGCGTCTCGGCGTGCGACCAGGTGCCGCTGATCAGGCCCGCGGCCTCGAGGCGGTGCAGTGCGGGGTAGACCGTGCCGGTGGGCAGGTCGAACCGTCCGCCGCTGCCCTCACGTAGCGCCTCCTTGACCGCGTATCCGTGCCGCGGGCCGTCCTCGAGGGCGGCCAGCAGCAGCACGTCGAGGTGCCCCTTGAGCGCCTGCGCCTCGGCCTTCATAGGTAGTTATGCTACCGTACGAACGTAGGTAGGTTAACTACGTATCTGGTCGGAGGCGCGCATGTCGCCGGTGTTCCTGACCGCGCTCGCGGTGCACGTGGCCGCGGGTCTGACCGGAGTCGTCGCGGGTGGCCTGGCGGCCGCCTCCCGCAAGCGGCCCGGCCGCCATCCGTGGGCCGGTGCGGTGTACCTGTACGCGATCGGCGGCGTGTTCGCGACGGCGACCGTCATGGCAGTCCTGCGCTGGCGGCACGACTGGCACCTGTTCCTGATCGCCGCGGTCGCGTTCGCGCTGGCGCTGTCCGGCTGGTGGGCGCGCCGTGCGCGGCCCCGCCGGTGGGTGGTCTGGCACGGCTCGGCCATGGCCGGCTCGTACATCGCCCTGCTGACCGGGTTCTACGTCGACAACGGTGGCCGGCTGCCACTGTGGGATCGGCTGCCGCCGGTGCTGTACTGGCTGCTGCCCGTCGCCGTGGGTGCCCCGCTCACGTGGCGGGCGCTGCGGCGCGACGGCGCGCTGCGGGTCAGCCGGTCGGCGCCGTCGTCTCCACCGTGAGCAGACCTGCGAGCTGGCGCATGATGCCGGGCCGGGCCCGGTAGTAGACCCACGTTCCGCGCCGGTCGGAGTCCACCAGGCCCGCTTCGCGGAGGGTCTTCAGGTGGTGGGAGATCGTCGGTCCGGACAGCTCGAACGCCGGGGTGAGGTCGCAGACGCAGATCTCGCCGTCCGGCGCGGACGCGATCATCGACATCAGCTGCAGACGGACCGGGTCGCCGAGCGCCTTGAACGCAGGGGCGAGCACGGCGGCGGTCTCCGCGGGGATGCGGCGCTGCGCGATCGGCGGGCAGCACGGGGTGTCCGCGTTGAGGTCGGTGAGGGTGAGCACCGCCGGCTGTTTTGACATGCCTCTAGGTTGACAGATCTCGAATCAGCGTGCAACTGTTTGATTCGACGGACGTCAAGACAGCTCGTCCCGCACGATGAGGAGATCGCCATGTTCCGCTTCCCCCGCCGTTCCGCTGCGCAGGCCGGCGTCCGGTTCTGCGACGGCTGCGCCGAGGTCAGCACCGCTGCCGACCGTGCGTGGCGCCGCGTCGAGCGCACCCGCGCCGAGCTCGCCGCACTGGCCGGCCCGCGCTAGCCGACACCGCTCAACCCGACCTGATCCACGAACACCAACAACCTTATGGAGCACACCATGACCAGCACGCAGACTCAGGGCGGATTCGCCGGCGACCCGGCGGCAGCCCTCAACGTCGCCGGAACGAGCGGCTGCTGCGGCAACCCGCCCGAGGCGACTCTTACCCTGCCGGAGCCCGCGAGCTCCGGGCCCTGTTGCGGCACCACCGCGGAGGCGACCGAGGCCGGCGCCTGCTGCGGTACGTCGGCGAAGGCTGAGGCAGTCGCGTCCGGCGCGGGCTGCTGCGGATGAGCGCCGCCGCCAGCCGGCCGGCATCGGTCGCGCAGATCCTCGCGGAGATGCTCGGCGCGGTCTCCGGCGACCGGATGGCCGCCACTGTCGCCGCCCTCGCCGGGGAGCCGTTCCGCGGGCGGCGGGTCGGTTCGGCTGGCGGCGCCGCGGCCCGCGCCTGGCTCGCCCAGCACCTGGCCGATCTCGGCGCGGCGGTCAGCCTGGAGCCGTTCGCGGTCCGGTTCGTCCCCGAGGTGTACACGACGCCGACCGTCGACTGGCACGACGGCACCACGACCCGCCGGCTGGCCTTCGGCCGTGATGTCGCCGTCCACCTCGCTTCCGCCGACCAGCCGCTCATCCAGCGCGGCGGCCTCGCGGTCGCCGGAGCCGGTGATCCTGCCGGCCGGTGGCTCGCCGTCCCGGCCGGGATGACGCTCTTCGACGCGTACGGCCATGCACACGGTGCGGTCGGGCTGTTGTTCGGCCGTGGGGTGGACGCCGACGGCTGGCACTACACGATGCTCGCCGGCCCGAACCCCGGCCCGCTGCCGATCCTCACCCTCGACACCGCCACCCACACCGCACTGTGTGCCGCGGCCGGCAGCGGTGCGGCCTGGCTGGCCGCAAACGCGCCGATCCGCCGGCTCGACGTGCCTGCCACCAACCTGCACGCCACGTGGCCCGCCGGCACGGGTGCAGAGGTGCTGCTGACGGCGCACTATGACGGGGTCGGTGACCATCCGGGGCTACGCCAGCCGGCGGCGGCCGACAACGGCAGCGGCGTCGCCGTCGTCCTCGAGGCGGCCCGCGTGCTGAGGGAAGCCGGTCTGCGGCTGTCGGTCGCGCTGCTCGACGCGGAGGAGGCCGGAGCGCTCGGCTCCGCCCACCATGCCGCACAACTGCGGCAGGCAGGCGCCGCGCCGCTCGTCATCAACGTCGACGGCGCCGGCAACCTGCACCAGGCCGCCGCAGTCGAAGCCGGCGGGCCCGCACATGCACTGCTTGCGGCGCTCGACCAGGCCGGGCGGCACACCGGGCTGCCGCTCGTCGCGGGGCCGGTCGCCTCGGACAACCGCCGCTACGCGGCCGAGGGCCTGGCCGCAGTCGGGATCGGCGCGGGGATGGCCGGCTACCACAGCCCGGCCGACACCCCGGACCGCGTGGAAACGACGACGCTTGCGGCCGTCGCGCGACTGGTCGTCGCAACGGGCTGGCTGGCGGCGACCGACCCGGCTACACTTCAATCGTTGATCGGCGATAGACGATGAAGTTGGTGCTGCGTGAGCGAGTTGCTGGACAGGGCGGCCGCGGAGGAGTACGCGTCCTGGTTTCGCGCCTTGGCGGACCCGTCGCGGGTGCAGATCGTGGAGTACCTCGCCCGGCAGGGGAAGCCGTTGAGCGTCGGGGAGATCGTGGCGGCCGTGGGTCTGGCCCAATCGACGGTGTCGCAGCACCTGAAGATCCTGACCGAGGTGCGGTTCGTGCTGGTCGAGGCGGTCGGCACCGCGCGGCACTACCGCATCAACGCCGCCTGCATCGCCTGCTTCCCGTCCGCCGCCGACGTCGTGATGGGCAAGCCCGCCCCGAGCCCGATCGGAGGCTGCGCGTGACCGACGTTGCGATCCGCCCGATGACGGCCGGGGACGCGGCAACGGTCCTGGCGATCTACCAGGCCGGCATGGACGCCGGCAACGCCAGCTTCGAGGACACCGCCCCCACGTGGGAGGCGTTCGACGCCGGCAAGCTGGCCGGCCACCGCCTCGTAGCGGTCGATCCTGGCGACACGGTGCTCGGCTGGGTCGCTGTGTCCCGGGTCTCCGCGCGTCAGGTGTACGCCGGGGTGGTCGAACACTCCGTCTACGTCGACCCCGCTGCCCAGGGCCGCGGCGTCGGCCGCGCGCTGCTCGACGCCCTGGTCGTCTCCACCGAAGCGGCCGGGATCTGGACCATCCAGTCCGGCGTCTTCCCAGAGAACACCGCGAGCCGCGCACTGCACCGCGCCGCCGGCTTCCGCGAGGTCGGCATCCGCGAACGCGTCGGCCGCCACGCCAGCCAGGGCAACCGGTGGCGTGACGTCGTGTTCATCGAACGCCGCAGCCAACACGTCTAGCGCCATGGCGTAGCACCGCAGTGCGCCTTCGTATTTCGAATTCTGTCAAGACATTGGAGATCGTTGTGAGCAACCGTTTGGAAGACCTGCCCGTCGTCGTCATCGGTGCCGGCCCGGTCGGTCTGGCCGCCGCCGCACACCTGAACGAGCGCGGTCTGCCGTTCGTTGTTCTCGAGACCGGCGACGGCCCGGCCGCCGCGATCCGGCAGTGGGCTCACGTCCGGCTGTTCTCGCCGTGGCGGTACAACATCGACGCCGCCGCCCGCAAGCTCCTCGCCGACGCCGGCTGGGTCGAACCCGACGCCGAGCGACTGCCGACCGGCGGGCAGTTGGCCGAGGACTACCTGCAGCCCTTGGCGGACCTGCCCGCGCTGAAGCCGCACGTGCGCTACGGCTCGCGGGTCGTGGCAGTGACCCGGCTCGGCCTGGACCGGTTGCGGACCGCCGGCCGTGAGTCGGCGCCGTTCCTGGTCCGCCTCGCCGACGGCGATGACCTCCTCGCGCGGGCCGTGATCGACGCGTCCGGCACCTGGTCCACCCCGAACGTCCTCGGCGCGTCAGGCATCCCCGCGCACGGCGAGACGGCCGCCGCCGCGTACATCGAGCACGCCCTGCCCGACGTGCTCGGCGTCGACCGGGACCGGTTCGCCGGGAAGCGGACCCTGGTCGTCGGCGCCGGGCACTCCGCCGCCAACACCCTGCTGGTCCTGGCCGAACTGGCCGAGCAGGTCCCGGGCACCGGGGTCACGTGGGCGATCCGGGCGGCGACGCCCGCCCGCACCTACGGTGGTGAGACCGCCGATGCCCTCCCGGCTCGCGGCGCGATCGGCACCCGGCTGCGCGAGCACGTCGACGCCGGCCGCATCCAGCTCATCACCGGGTTCTCCGCCGAGACGCTGAAGGTCCTGCCCGAGGGTGCGGTCGAGGTGTCCAACGGTGAGCGCGTCGTCGTGGTGGACCGGATCGTGTCCGCGACCGGGTTCCGCCCGGACCACGGCTTCGTGTCCGAGCTGCGCCTGGACCTGGACCCGATCCTGGGCTCCACCCGCGCCCTGGCGCCGCTCATCGACCCGAACGAGCACTCCTGCGGCACGGTCCCGCCGCACGGCGTCGACGAGCTCGCGCACCCCGAGGCCGGCTTCTACGCCATCGGTGTGAAGAGCTACGGCCGCGCCCCGACGTTCCTGCTCGCCACCGGCTACGAGCAGGCACGGTCCGTCGTCGCTGCCCTCGCCGGGGATTGGGACGCTGCCCGCGACGTGCAGCTGGACCTGCCCGAGACCGGCGTGTGCAACAGCAACCCGGTCGTCGGCGAGGAGACCGTCGACGCGGCCGGAGGCGGCTGCTGCGGCGCACCCGCCGTCGATACGGCGCCAGCCGGGCGGGGGTTGGCCACGGGCATCTCCGGTGGGCTGCTGTCGTCCCCGCTGACGCTGATCAGCGCCTCGGCGCCGGCCAGCGGTGAGCAGTCCGGCAGCTGCTGCAGCTGACCAGGTGAAATCTGCTCCCACGGTGGCCGCCGACACACACGTCGGTGGCCACCGGCCCGTCTTCCACGGCTGGCGGATCGTCGCCGCGCTCGCCATCACCCAGACCGTCGGCTACGGCACCCTGTACTACGCCTTCGCCGTCCTCCTGCAACCCATGGCCACGACGCTGCACACCTCCACCACGACCGTCACCGGCGCGCTGACCGCATCGATCCTCGCCGGAGCGGTCATGGCCGTCCCGGTCGGGCGGTGGCTGGACCGCCACGGCGGCCGGGCCCTGATGACCGCCGGCTCGGCCGCCGCGACCGGGCTGCTCGTCGCCTGGTCACAGGTGTCCACCGTGATCCAGCTGTACGCCGTGCTGATCGGCATCGGCCTGACCTCGGCCATGGTGCAGTACGAAGCGGCCTTCGCCGTGGTGGTGTCCTGGTTCGATCCCGGACGGCGGGCGAAGGCGCTGCTGGCGATCACCATCGTGGCCGGGTTCGCCAGCGCCATCTTCCTGCCCCTGACCGGTGCCCTCGTCCAGCGGTACGGGTGGCAGCACGCCCTGCTCGTCCTCGCCGCCCTGCACGGCCTCATCACGGTCCCGTTGCACGGACTCGTCCTGCGCCGGCCGCCGTACACGCCGGTCGCCGCGAAGCACCGGCACCCAGCGGCCCGGCAGGCGGTGGTGGCCGCCGCGCTGCGCGACGGCCGGTTCTGGGCCCTCGCGGTCGCGTTCGTCGCCCACGGCGCGGCGATGACCACCATGACCGTCCACCTCGTCGGCTTCCTCACGAGCGTTGGACACCCGGTCACGTTCGCCGCCACGGTCGCCGGCCTGCTCGGCGTGCTGTCCGTGACCGGGCGGCTCGTGCTCACCGGCGCGCAACGGCGGATCCGGACCACCACCGTCGTCGCGGCCGTCTACACCGTCCAGGCCACCGCAGCCCTCGCGCTGCTCGCCGTCAGCGGCAGCCGGGCCGGCGCCATCGCAGGAGTCATCGCCTTCGGGCTCGGGTTCGGCATCTCCAGCCTGGCATCGCCCGCCCTGCTCGCCGACCGGTACGGCACCGTCGCGTACGCCACGATCGCCGGCATCCTCACCGTCCCCATCACGCTCTCCCGTGCAGGGGCACCACTCGGCGCCGCGGCGCTGCACACCGCCGGCGGCTACGTCCCGGTCCTCACCGCGGTCAGCGCCGCGTGCCTGATCGCCGCGGCCGGCATCGTCGTGAAGGCCTCGACACCCTCACCAGTGCCTCACGCCTCCGCCGCCCGCGCCACGGTCACCGCCACAGGGACGGACAACGCGTACATCACCAAGCCGTAGGCCAACAACGCCAGCACGACCACGGTCGAGGCGGTCGAGGCCGGCCGGTTTGCAGCGTTCTTGTCCGGGCTCGGCCTGCCGCGGCCGGGGCTGATGGGTGGATTCTGGAAGAATCCATTCGCCGCCGAGCAGGAATGGATCTTCGACTCGATTCCTGCTCCGACGCGGTCGCCGACCGTCCACGGGCAACCTGGTCGACGTGCTCGATCCAGCCGACTGCGCCGACGTGGTCACCGTCCAGCAGCAACGCGCCTGGTTCGACGACTGGTTCAAGACCGTAACCGGATGGCGCTGGCCGTTCTACGCGTTGCTGAGCCTCTTCCGGCGGTGATGATGTGAGGTGTGGGCCGCGGCGGACAGATCGCCGCGGTCCACGCTGTCAGCTCGAGGTCACTGCGAATCCGTCGAGCACCGCATACATGCCGGACAGCTTCGTGACGACGATGGTGTGCGTGCCGGCGCTGAGTCCGGTCCTGCTGAAGACGGCGACGTTGGCGTGGCGTACGCCGTCGGTGGGGATGGTGTTGACGACCTGCTGGGTGCCGCCGTCGATGGTGATGCCGAGGTTGCCCTGGTCGGTGTGCTGTTCGCCGTAGACGGTGACGCCGGTGCCGGTGAACGTCAGAGTGGCCGTGGATCCGTTGGTGGTGGCGTAGTGGATGTCGCCGTTGAGGTCGCCGAAGGTCCGGCCCGACTGCAACGTGAAGCCGCTGTACGCGATCCGGCTGTCGGTGTCGTCCAGTCGGGTCGTGGTCGGGCCGGTATTCGCGACCGCGAACCCGTCCAGCACCGCGTAGCTGCCGGACAGTTTGGTGACCACGATGGTGTGCGTGCCGGCGCTGAGTCCGGTCCTGCTGAACACGGCGACGTTGGCGTGGCGTGCACCATCAGCGGGGATAGTGTTGACGACCTGCTGGGTGCCGCCGTCGATGGTGATGCCGAGGTTGCCCTGGTCGGTGTTCTGTTCGCCGTAGACGGTGATGCCGGTGCCGGTGAAGGTCAGCGTGGCGGTGGATCCGTTGGCGGTGGCGAAATGGACGTCGCCGTTGAGGTCGCCGAAGGTCCGCCCGGACTGCAGGGTGAAACCGCTGTAGCTGATCCGGCTGTCCGTGTTGTCGATGCGGCCGGGGGTGACCGGGCCACCGCCGTCGTCGCCGACGCGGATGTCGGCCGCCGTGGTGCCCGACGGGATCGGCACGACGAGGAACCCGCCGGAGACGAACTGGACGCCGCTGACCCGCACGTTCTTGACGTAGACCGGGGTCGTGGCGGTGAAGCCGTGCCCGCCGACCAGCACCTGGGTCGCGTTCGTCGGGGAGATGTACCGGACCTGCGGCGCACCCGCGTTCGGTTGCGCGACGTATGCCGAGGTCAACCCCGCCGCCGCGAGGACGCTTGCCGGGACGTGTGTGGGGCCGGGTGTCGCCGGGATGGAGACGTTGCCGGAGGCGTTCGAGTCGACCGGTTGCGCGCACGGGTACGACTGGATCGGGGCGGAGAAGTAGTTGTTGCGGATCCAGAAGTGCCCGGTGGGGCTGCAACCGCCCTGTGCCGAGCCGCCGGCGCTGAACGCGACGTTGCCCTCCCAGTTGATCCATTCGGCGCCGGCGTCGTCGTAGTAGGTGAAGTTGGTGGAGCGGCCGTTGAAGGCGACGTTGCCCTTCACCTGTAGGCCCTTGGCGAGCGTGGCGACGGGGTCGATGGTGCCGTCGGTCCGGCGGACGTAGCCGGCCTGGTGGCCCTCGACGTAGATCGCGCCGCCGTCGCTGCGGACCGACATGTAGTCGTGGAAGAGGTTGTTGCTGATCGTGTTGCTCTCGTTGATGTTCGTGGAGTTCTGCGGCGTGCTCGCCTGGTCCACGTGGCCCTGGATGACGCCGGCGGTGATCGCGGTGTACGGCAGGTCGTACAGCACGTTGTTGGTGATCCTCGTGCCCCGGGAGAACAGCAGCGTGATGCCGCACGCGGAGGAGTAGTCGGTGCCGATGTGATGGATGACGTTGTCGGACACCGTGGTGTTGGTCAGGATCTCGTTGAGCCCGACGCTGTCGCCGCTGACGGCCGCGGGATCGGGCGTGCAGTGGTCCTTGATCCCCTGCGCTTCGCCGTCGTTCGTCGGGGTCGGGTCGTAGGTGCAGCCCAGCAGCAGGGCGGTGGAGGAGATGTCGGTGAACTCGTTGCCCTGGATGAGGGTGTTGCGTGCGCCGTACATGACGCTGAGCCCGGCGCCGCCGAGGTTGACGAACCGGTTGCCGGCCAGGGTGAGGTTGGTGGTGGCGGTGAACGCGACGTTGGCGAGGGGCTGGGTCAGCGCGCCCCACGGGCAGCTGCCGGCCGGGTTGGAGAAGGTGCACATGCCCTGGTTGCGTCCCTCGGTGATGCGCAGGTTGCTCTGCACGTCGGAGAAGCCGCGGGAAGGGTCGTTCCAGGTGGCGTAGGAGAACTGCAGCCCGACGAACGTGACGTCGTGCAGCGGGTTGGCCAGCGTGCCCGCACCCTGCAGCAGCGACTCGAGGCGGGGGAGCTCCACGTCGAGGTTCTGCATCTGCTGCCAGGACTCCGGTTGGTAGTACAGCCGGTTCGCGTCCAGGAACCATTCACCCGGGCTCAGCAACGCCCTGGTGTTGTCGACCCGTGCCGGCTTGGTGTTCACCGACATGGACGGCAGCCCGCCGCTGCCCTGGCTGAACGCGGCCCGGTTGGTGACGTTCGTCCAGCAGGGCTGCGCCATCGTGAGGGTCGCCGTGCTCGCCGCGTAGCCGGCGACCGGGCACCGCGACTCGGTCCAGGGGCCGTTGCCGCCGGGATAGTCGAACTCGACCCTGGCCACCTCGGCCGCCGTGCGCGCGCCGAACCACGCCTTCGCGTTGGCGTCGCCGCTGATGGTGTACCCGGACGAGGACCCGGTCCAGCCGGCGTTCCACCCGAGGTCCGACAAGGATGCACCGGCGACCGGCACCTTCCTGCCGTCGACGTACAGCTGCCGGGTCTGGCTGCCCGCCGGCACCGGCGCGGACCAGACGCCGCTGGTGCCTTCCTGCACCCAACCGGTCACCCGGGTCGCGCCGGAGATCACCGGCACGGCGCCGGGCGCGGCGCGCCACACCACGGGATGCCCCGTGCTGCCGGAGTCGGCGGCGGTGAACTTCCAGGTGCTGGACAGCCGGTACGTGCCGTCCGCCAGCAGCACCTGCACGTCCGCGCCGGGGTCGGCGGCGAGCTTGGCGCGGACGGCGGCCTGCGCGCCGGCGAGGGAACACGGGGCCGCCTGCGTGCACGACGACCCGGCGCCGGCCGGCGACGCGGAGAAGGTCGCCGCGGTCGCCGCGGTCGCCTGCGGGATGAGCAGGGCCGGCGCCAGTCCCGCCGCGGTTGCGGCTATCCCGGCGAACAGCAGTCTGAGTCGGATCATGGTCGTCCTTTCGGCGAGACCGCTCCCCGCAGCGGGCAGGCATACATGGGATGTATTGCGATCGCTGGACGCGCCGACTCGTAAGCGACCTGGTCCGAACTGTGCGATGGGGTGCGGACTGCGACCATGCTCCGTGGCGGCGGGCACAGTCATCTGCTGCGAAACATAGGATGTGTCAGTGGCGATGTCAAGACATCGACGCGCGTGCCCGCCCCTATGATCAGCGGGTGCCGGACCGGCTCACCACGGCAGGTCGCCGGCAGTGTCCCGTCGGGCCGTCCCGACCTCGCCGCCCCGCAGGAGGTGGCGCGGGGCCTGGACGTGCCGTGGGGGCTGGCGTTCCTGCCCGACGGCGACGTGCTGTTCGCCGAACGCGACACCGGCCGGATCCTGCGGCTGCGTCCGGGTGCCGCGCCGCAGGAGGTGTGCAGTTTGGTCAAGATCGACGCATGTTGAAAGACCCCGTTCGAACACCTGATCTTGCCTACGAACGAAGAGGCCGGAGGTTCGAACTACCTCCGAGGACGCCACAGAAAGGCGCAGGCAATTGTCGGGTGGTCAGGCGGCGCCGGTGCGGTGGGCGTAGATGACGGCGTGGATGCGGTCGCGGAGGCCGAGTTTGGCGAGGATGCGGCTCACGTGGGTCTTGACGGTGCCTTCGGAGATGGTGAGGCGGGTGGCGATCTCCTGGTTGGACATGCCCTCGGCGATCAGGTGCAGGACGTCGCGTTCGCGGGCGGTCAGGACGTCGATGGGGACGAGGTCGGACGGGCGGGGGTCGGTGGAGACGAAGTGCTGGACGAGGCGGCGGGTGACGGTCGGGGCGGCGACGTTGTGGCCGCCGGCCACGGCGCGGACCGCCTGCGTCAGTTCGGTGTCGAGGGCGTCCTTCAGCAGGAAGCCGGCGGCGCCTGCGCGGAGGCCCGCGTAGACGTATTCGTCGAGGTCGAACGTGGTCAGGATGATCACGTGGGGTGGGGCGGACGGGGGGAGGGCGGTCCGGAGACGGCGGGTGGCCTCGATGCCGTCGACGCCGGGCATGCGGACGTCCATCAGGATCACGTCCGGGGACACCGACGCGGCGACCAACAGGGCCTGCAGGCCGTCCGCGGCCTCGCCGACCACGACCAGGTCGTCGGTGCCGTCGAGGATCATGCGGAAGCCGGCGCGGACGAGGGACTGGTCGTCGGCGAGCAGGACGCGGATCATGCGACGAGCGCCAGGGGCAGGAACGCCGACACCTCGAAGCCGCCGTCGGGGGACGGGCCGGCGGTCAGGACGCCGTTGAGGGCGGTGACCCGTTCCGTGATGCCCCGCAGGCCGTTGCCGGGCGTCAGGGGCGCAACGACACGGCCGTTGTCGCAGACGAAGATCCGCAGGCCGGAGGGGTCGAAGGTGAGCTCCACCGTACAGGAGGCGCCCGGCGTGGCGTGTTTGAGCGTGTTCGTCAGAGCCTCCTGGACGATCCGGTAGGCCGCCAGTTCGATCACGGCGGGCAGGGTCGCCGGGGCACCGGCCACGCTGAAGGTGACCGGCACGCCGCTGGCTCGGACCCGGTCGATCAGCTCCGGCAGCGTGGCGAGGCCGGGCTGCGGGGACAGGGAAGCCGGCGCGCGGACCAGGTTGAGCAGGCGGCGCATCTCGGCGAGGGAGGCGCGGCCGGTGGTGACGATCGTGGTGAGCGCGGCGTCGGAGCGCTCGGGGGAGCGGTGCAGCTGAGCCTTGGCGCCCTGGGCCTGCACGACCATCACCGACAGGCCGTGCGCGACGACGTCGTGCAGCTCGCGGGTGATGCGGCCGCGTTCGGAGGCGACGGCGAGGGCGGTGCGCTGCTCCTGCTCGCGTTCCAGGTCGTCGGCGCGGGCCTGCAGGACCGCGACGTGCAGCCGCCGGGTGCGGGCGCTGTCGGCGACGGCCCAGGTGGCGGCGAGCAGCAGCGCGGGCACGGCCGCGGACTGCAGCGCGCGCACCAGCATGGGCAGCGCGTCGCCGTGGACGGCGGCGTACAAGGCCTTCGACGCCCGGCCGAGGTAGTCGGCCACGGACGTCAGCGGGCGGGCGGGGTCCGGCGCGAGGCCGATCCCCTGCGCCAGCGCGCCGGACAGCAGCAGCGCCTCGGTCGCGACCAGGGTCGCCAGGACCGTCTGGCGGCGGTGGTCGGAGCTGGTCAGGGTGTACATCGTGATCAGGACCGCGACGTCGGTCGGCGGCGACTTGAGGACCGGGTCGAGCAGGTGCACCTCGGCCGCGCAGATCGCCAGGATCGTCGCGGTGAGGGGCCAGCGGTGCCGCAGGACGATCGCGACCGCCGACGGGATCGCGGCGAGGCTCCACCAGAGCGTGTGCAGCCGCCAGGCGGCGACGGTGCCGAACGTGGCGAGCACCTTGAAGTCCGGCTCACCGAACAGCAGGAGCGCGTCGCTCCACAGCAACGTGGCGGCGACCAGCACAGCGATGAGCGACGCGTCCAGCAGGCGTTGCATCGTCCGAGCGTACGTGCGTCGCGGCGGTTGCGGATCTGTCGCACGACAGACCCCGAAGATCGGTCTGCGGCCAGACGCGGGTGATGCCGGTGAACGGCGACCGTGAGCACATGACATCGAGACCGCTCCTGGCGCTGGTACTGGTGGCGCTCCTGGCCGGCTGCTCACCGGCGGCCGAGCAGCAGGACCCCAGCGTGATCAACACCCAGCAGGCCCTCGACGTGGGCCGCCGTATCTCCCAGTGCGCCCGCGACCACGGGTACCCCGACATGGCGGACCCGGTGATGGAAGGTGACCGCCTCGCCTGGCCGGGCGACGGCCGCGACGTCAAGGAGCAGCTGCGGACGCTCAGCGAGCAGGTCCCCGAGTGCAAGGCGATCATGGACGAGATGGCGGCGCTCGGCACGCCCCGCTCCGCCGAGCCGCCCAGCGCCGCGGACATGGAGAAGCTCAAGGCGTTCGCCAGGTGCATGCGGGAGCACGGCATCGACGGCTTCCCCGACCCGAAGGCGGACGGCACGTTCCCGCTCGTCGGCACGCCGCTGGAGAACGAAGGCAAGAGCGAGCGGGTCCTGACCGCCATGGACGCCTGCAAGAGCATCTACGACAAGAAGATCGCGGTCTCATGAGGGTACGAGTGGTTGCGGCCGGCAGCGCGCTGCTGGCGGCGGGAGTGGCCGGCTGGGCGATGACCCGCCCGCAGAAGCCCGAAACCGTCGCGGCGCCCCAGGTGCGCACGACGACGTCGCCGGTGACGCGCGGCGATGTCGCCGCCCGCGTCCAGGTCGCCGGCGTGCTGGGCTTCGACGGCGCGTACACCGTCGTGAACCAGCTGCCGGGCGGCGTCGTCACCGCCGTGCCGGCGCCCGGGACCGCCGTCGTCCGCGGCGCCGACCTCTACACGGTGGCCGGCGTCCCGGCGACGCTGCTCTACGGAGCCGTGCCGGCGTACCGGGAGCTGGCCGCGGGCATGAGCGACGGCGTCGACGTGCTGCAGCTGGAGCAGAACCTGGTCGCCCTCGGCATGGACCCGGGCCACGGCATCACCGTCGACCGGCACTTCAGCGACGCCACCGCGACCGCGGTCCGGCGCTGGCAGGCGGCCCGCGGCCTGCCCGTCGCGCAGCGCACCGGCCGGCTGCCGCTCGGGCAGGTCGCGTTCCTGCCCGGCGCGGTGCGGGTCGGCGCGGCCCTCGTCCAGGTCGGCGCGTCCGCCGGGCCGGGTGAGCCGATGCTGTCGGCGACGACGACCGCCCGCGTGGTCCGCGTCGCGCTGAGCGCCGGCCGGCAGGGCACCGTCCACGCCGGCGATCCGGTCACGGTCAACGTGCCCGGACTGGACGCCCCCGTCCCGGGCACCGTCCGCGAGGTCGGCACCGTCGCGATCGCGCCCGAGCCGGGCAACAACGGCCCGCCCGGGCCGGCCACCGTGTCGATGGTGGTGACCGTGACCATGCCGCCCGGCGCGCCCGCGCTCGACCAGGCGCCCGTTCAGGTGTCGATCACCGGGTCGCAGCGCAGGAACGTGCTGCGGGTCCCGGTCACCGCCCTGCTCGCCGCCGCAGACGGCGGCTACCAGGTCGCGGTCGTCGACGGGTCCGGCCGACGCCTGATCACGGTCGCGACCGGCCTCTTCGACGAGAACGCCAGCATGGTCGAGATCACCGGCGGCGAGCTCACCGAAGGCATGCGCGTCGAGGTACCTGTCACTTGACATCTTCCCCGTACCTGACGGCGGGGGATTCCAGCGGTCGCCCGCTGGGTTTCCTGCTTCACCGACGACTGCCCCGTCCGAGAGGACTCTCGTTGAGGTCTTACACCGCCTCCACAGGCGATCACGGAGAGCCCCTCCGCGAGGATGTTGCGGGCCGCGTTGACGTCCCGGTCGTGCACGGCGCCGCACCGGCACGTCCACGACCTGACGTTCAGCGGCATCTGCTTAGCGCGCGCACCACAGGTCGAGCACAGTTTGGACGACGGGAACCAGCGGCCCACCACGACCAGATTCCGGCCGTGCCAGTCAGCCTTGTATTCGAGCATGGTGCGGAACTGCCGCCAGGCCGCGTCGCTGATGGCGCGGGCCAGGCTGTGGTTGGTAACCATGTTGCGTACGGTCAGGTCCTCGATCACGATCGTTTGGTTCTCACGAACGAGCCGAGTGCTCAGTTTGTGCAGGTGATCCCTGCGCCGGTCGGTGATCCGGGCGTGCACGCGGGCCACCTTGAGCCGAGCCTTGGCCCGGTTCGCGGAGCCCTTCTCCTTGCGGGCGAGCGCACGTTGGGCGCGGGCGAGCGCCGCGCGGTCCCGGCGCTCGTGCTTCGGGTTGGTGATCTTCTCACCGGTGGACAGGGTGAGCAGGCTGTCCAGGCCGGCGTCGACACCGACCGCACCCGTGACCAGGGTCAGCTCGATCCTGTCGTCGCAGAGCAGGGACACGAACCAGCGGCCCGCGCTGTCCTGGGACACGGTGACCGTGGACGGAGATGCACCTTGTGGGAGGGGACGCGACCACACGATGTCCAGGGGTTCGGCCATCTTGGCCAGGGTGAGCCGACCGTCACGCCAGCGGAACGCACTGGTGGTGTACTCCGCCGACCGACGCGACCGCTTCTTGCTCTTGAACGTCGGATACCTGGCCCGCTTGGCGAAGAAGTTTGTGAACGCCACCTGCAGATGGCGCAGCGCCTGCTGCAGAGGGACCGAGGACACCTCGTTGAGGAACGCCAGTTCCTCGGTCTTCTTCCAGCCGGTGAGCAGCGCGCTGATGGCGTTGTAGTTGACCCGCTCCTGCCGCAGCTTCCACGCCTCGGAGCGGGCCTGCAACGCCATGTTGTACACCAGCCGGACACACCCGAACGTCCGAGCAAGCTCAGCGGCCTGCTCCGGAGTCGGGTAGAAGCGGTACTTGAACGCCCGCTTCACAGTCCTGGACAAGGCTCGCAAGTTAGCACACCAAGCAGTAGACGTTGCGGCGACGCGACGGGTGGACGCCGATCCGGGCTGGCTGTGGATTGGCTCCTCCTGCCCTGCTCCGCAAGTGATCCGTTTCCTCCCCATGGCTCAAGCCGGGGGTTTCACGGAGGTTTCCGATGACCGATGCCGTTCTGGCTCTGGTACAGGCAGCGCGCACGTACCCCGGCACCCCGCCCGTCGAGTCGTTGCGGGGCGTGGACCTGACCGTCGCCGCCGGGGAGATGGTCGCCGTGGTCGGACCGTCGGGGTCCGGCAAGACCACGCTGCTGAACCTCGCCGCCGGGCTGGACCGGCCGACGAGCGGCTCGGTGCGCCTCGCGGGGCACGCCGTGGAGGACCTGACGGACGGGCAGCTGTCCGGCCTGCGGGCGCACACGCTCGGCGTCGTGTTCCAGCAGTTCTTCCTGATGGACCACCGGTCCGCGGTCGACAACGTGGCCGACGGGCTGCTGTACCGCGGCGTGCGCGCGTCGTCGCGACGGCGGGCGGCGGCCGACGCCCTCGACCGGGTCGGCCTCGCGCACCGCGTCGACCACCCCGCCGGCAAACTGTCCGGCGGCGAACGGCAGCGCGTCGCCATCGCCCGCGCGCTCGTCGGCCGTCCCGCGCTGGTCCTCGCCGACGAGCCCACCGGCAACCTCGACAGCAGGACCGGCGGGCAGATCCTCGTACTGCTGCGGCAACTGCACGCGGACGGCGTGACGCTGCTCGTCATCACCCACGACGCCGTCGTCGCGGAGGCCTGCCCGCGCCGGGTC
This sequence comes from Dactylosporangium sp. NPDC006015, assembly GCF_040614215.1. Lineage (NCBI taxonomy): Bacteria > Bacillati > Actinomycetota > Actinomycetes > Micromonosporales > Micromonosporaceae > Dactylosporangium > Dactylosporangium sp. NPDC006015. The sequence continues at coordinate 58,862 of NZ_JBEXUD010000015.1, read as the reverse complement.
GACCTCCGCGACGGCCGGATCGTCGCCGACACGCTGACTGGACGGTCCGGATGAGATCCCGTGTACGCGCCGCCGACCTGCTCCCGCTGGCGAGCATCGGCATGCGCAGCCGACCCCTGCGCGCCGCACTGTCCACATTGGGCATCGCGATCGGCGTCGCCGCCATCGTCGGGGTCCTCGGCATCACCCGCTCCAGCCAGGCCGACCTCCTCGCCCGCATCGACCACCTGGGCACCAACCTGCTCACCGTCGCCAATGGCACCCGCATCGGCGGCGACGAGGCGAAGCTGCCCACGTCCTCGGCGACCGGCGCCGCCCGGACCGACGGCGTGCTGAAGGTGACGGCGACCGCGGGCGTGCCGCGCCTGCAGGTGTTCCGCACGGACATGGTGCCCGCCTACCGCGGCGGCGGCGTCGAGGTCCGCGCCACCGAGCCGTCGCTGCTGGACACGCTCGACGGGCACCTGGCGACCGGCGTCTTCCTCAACGACGCGACCGCCCGGTATCCCGTGGTGGTCCTCGGCCACGACGCGGCGACGGCGCTCGGCATCGCCCAGGTCGACGCCGGCACGCGCGTCTGGCTGGGCGAGCACTGGTTCACCGTCGCGGGGGTGCTGCGCCCGTTCGAGCTCGCCCCCGAGATCGACCGGGCCGCGCTGATCGGCCTGCCGGTGGCCGCGTCGTACTTCGGCTACGACGGCCACCCGACGCGCCTGTACGTCCGCGCGGACACCGCGCGGACGGCCCCGGTCGCGGGGATGCTGGCCCGCGCCGTCAACCCCACCGAACCGAACAGCGTCAACGTGAGCCGCCCCTCCGACGCCCTGGCCTCCCGGCTGCTCGTCGCGGACTCCATCACGTCCCTGCTGCTCGGCCTCGGCGCGGTGGCCCTGCTCGTCGGCGGCGTCGGCGTCGCCAACGTCATGGTCATCTCGGTCCTGGAGCGCCGCACCGAGATCGGCCTGCGCCGCGCCCTGGGCGCCGCCCGCCGCCACATCACCGCCCAGTTCATGACCGAGTCCCTCCTGCTGTCCCTGCTGGGCGGCCTCGCCGGCGTCATCCTCGGCACGGCCGTCACGCACGCCGTCGCCGCGTACCGCGGCTGGCAGCCGCTCGTGCCGCTGTCGGCGGTCGCCGGCGGCTTCGCCGCGACGCTGTTGATCGGCGTGGTCGCGGGCGTCTACCCGGCGGTCAGAGCCGCCCGCCTCAACCCGACGGACGCGCTGCGGACCGCGTGAGCTGCTCGCGGAGGATGTCGCCGTGGCCGGCGTGGCGGGCGAGGTCCTCGATCAGCAGCAGGTAGATGAACCGGAGGCTGACGTCGCCGGCGACGGGATGGGGTCTGGTGTCGTCGAGCTCGAAGCCGGCGGCGATCGCGCGGGAGCGCTCGCTCGCCCGCTCGAACTCGGCGATCACGTCCGCCAGGGTCTCGTCGCCGGCGACGACGAAGCTGCTGTCACCGCCGGCGGCGGGCCCGTCGCACTCGGCCGCGTCCAGGCCGAGCAGCACCCGCTGGAACCAGATGCGTTCGGCGGTCGCGGCGTGCTTGACCAGCCCGATCGGCGTCGTCAGCGATGCCACGAGTCGCTGCCGCGCCTGGGCCTCGGTCAGCCCGCGCGCGGTGTCGATGAGCGCCTGCCGGGCGCGGTCGAGCATGTGCTCCAGCAGGAGCCGTTCGGGCCCGGCGGTCACCGTGGGCATCGTCCACATAGGTCGTCCATCCTTCCGGCTGCATGCCGTGGCATCGGGTCGGATCGTGGGGCCGGCGTCAGAAGGTCCTCAGCGACGCTTCGAGACCGGTCCCGGCTGGCCGACCCCGGTGCCGAGGGCGTCCGAGCGCGGCTACCCTCGCCACCGCCTCGCCGTCACCGCCGCCCGCCTCGTCGGCACCCTCACCGCCGCCCGCTAGAGCGCGTCGGAGGCGGGCCGGCGGAGCGTCAGTCGAGTGCCTGGCGGGACAGGGCCGGGGCCTCCTTCCCGGCCAGGAGCCAGCCGCCGGCGTACGCGACCGCCGGCAGCCCGACCAGGATCGCCGCGAGCGCGACCGACGGCGGGTGGCCCAGCCAGTGCAGCGCCCGGTGGTGCCAGGAGAGCAGCGCCAGGTAGGCGCCGGCCGTGCCGAGCAGCGCGCCGAGCAGCGCGAGCGCCCCGGCGGTCGCGGCCGTCAGCGCCCGGCGGGTGCGGCGCGGCGCGCCCGTCGCGGTCAGGGTGCGCAGGTCGCGGGCGGTCTCGCTGCGGATCAGGCCGACCGTCACGGCGAGCACGCCGAGCGCGACCGCGATCCCGATGGCGGTCGCGAACAGCGCGACCCGGGCCACGTCCGCGCCCGTCGGGCGGGTCTCCACGGTGAGGCCGGACCGCTGGGCCGTCTCCTCGGCCCGGTCGATCTGGGCCTGGGTCAGCGGGCCCGGGGCGTGGACCAGCCAGCCGCCCGGGACCGCCTGCAACCGCAGCGTGGCCATGGCGTGGGCGGTGATCAGCGAGCCGGGCAGCGACGGGTACGCCGGCAGGTCCGCGTGCTGCACCTTCGGGCGCCAGTCGGGCTGGTCGCTGGGGATCAGGTCGTACCCGTCGTAGCTGGCGCGGAAGGTGACGATGTCGGTGTCGGCGGCGATGCTCGCCGGGTCGATCCCGTAGTGGCGCAGCACCTCCGGCGTCGCCACGACCAACGGGTCGGCCTCGGAGCTGCTGTACTGGGTCATCGTGCGGCCGCCGATCGTCTCCCGGCGGCCGATGCCCATCTGCGACACCGGACGCCCGCCGCCGGAGTCGCCGACCTGCGGCCCGTGCGGGTCCATCGCCGCCTGGAGCGGGAGCACCGACGTGGCGTGCAGCGCGGCCGCGATCACGTCGACCTGCTGCCGGGCGGCGGCCTCCTGTTCCGGTGTCGTCTCCGGTACCGGTCCGTCGAGGCCGGACGGTCCGAGCCACACGACGAGCTGGTCGGCCGGCAGGTTGCCGCCGGCCGGCGCGGCCGCCTTGGCGACGGACACGGCGGCGGCGAGCGCGAGGGCGGCCGCGATGCCGACGGCGAGGGTGATCGCGGCGACCGCGGCGCTCGACCGGGCCCGGTAGCGGGCCAGGTCGCGCAGCGCCAGCCGGGGCGCCAGCGGGACGAACCGCGCCAGCCGGCCGGCGGCGGCCACGCCCAGCGGGGCGAGCAGGAGCAGGCCGGTGGCGACGCCGAGGACGCCGCCGATGAGGTACGGAGGCTCCTCGTGGTGCGACGTGAAGAGCGCGCCGAGCCCGGCGGCGAGGAGCGCCAGGCCGGCCAGCGCGAAGCGGTGCGCCGGCCGGGGCGGCAGCGGACGCGCCGACAGCGCGGCGACGACCGGGACGCGGGCGGCGGCCCGGGCCGGCCACCAGGCCGCACCCACGGCGGTGAGGACCGCCAGCAGCAGCATGGCGGCGAACGCGGACCAGGGCAGGTCGAAGCGGTCGATGCGGCGCCCGATCAGCGGCTCCAGCCGGGGGCTGAAGGCGGCCCATCCGGCGAGCCCGGCCGCCGCGCCGACGATCGCGCCGGTCGCGCCGATGACGGCGCCGTTGGCCACCAGCACGAGCCGGATGTGCCGGTGGCTCGCGCCGATCGCGCCGAGCATGCCGAGCGCCCGCATCCGCCGCTGGGCCATCACGGTGAACCCGGCCACGGCGAGCAGGCCCACGAACAGCAGGCCGATGGTGGCGAGCACGAGGACCGGGACCGTGCCCGGATCCGTCTGCGTGCCGCGGAACTGGGCCGACATCCCGTCCGGCTTGCGGGCGGCGCGGAACTGCTGCTCGGTGGAGCGGATCAGCACGGCGGTCTGCGCGTCGGCGCCGGCCTGGCCGGGCGCGACGAGCGCGAAGTGGTCGAGCAGGTTGCGCGGGTTCTCGACCAGGCCGACCACCGTGCGGCGCCGGCCGCCCTGGTCCCAGGTGCCGTCGAGGCGCAGGTCGAACGTCTTCGCCACCCGCGGGGTCACCGCGACCTCGTCCGCGCCCTGCGGGTAGCGGCCGGCGGTGAGGCGCAGCATGGAGCGTCCGTAGGGGCCGTTCGGGTCCTGGGCGCGCAGGTCGTACGCGGTGGCCGAGCCGGGCACCGGGATCTTCTGATGGTTGATGACCTCGATGGTGCCGAACGCGGTCCGCAGCGTGGCGAGGTCGGCGTCGGCCTGCGCGCCGGTGCTGCCGATCGTGGCCAGGCGGTTGGCGGTGCCGAACGTCGCGGCCTGCGGATCGCCGGCGGAGCCGGCGTAGCCGAGCCCGGCCGTGGTCGCGGCGACGGCGATCACCAGCAGCACCAGGACGAGCGCCTGCTGCCGCCACTCCCGGCGGAACAGCCGCCACGCCCAGCGCACGACCGCTCTGCGTGCCGGCATGCCGCCGTGGCCCTTGCCCAGCACCGGCGGCGGCCTCTCCTCCACGACGGCGCTCATCGGGCTCATCGGGCCGCCTCGTCGGCCAGCAGGGACTCGGGCCCGGGGCGCGGCGCCGTCCGGTCGACGATGCGCCCGTCGCGGATGAACACGACCCGGTCTGCCCACGAGGCGAGCTGCGCGTCGTGGGTCACGATGACCGCGGCCAGCCCGCGCTTGCAGGCGGCCAGCATCATGCGCATGACCGTCTCGCCGTTGGCCGAGTCGAGGGCGCCGGTGGGCTCGTCGGCGAGCAGCAGCCGCCGGTCGCCGACGACGGCCCGCGCGATCGCGACCCGCTGCCGCTCCCCACCGGACAGCTGGTCGGGGAAGCGGGCCGCCCGGTCGGCGAGCCCCAGGTCGTCGAGCGCCCGCTGGCCGGCGGCGCGGGCCTTGCCCGCCGGGACTCCGTCGAGCTCGAGTGGCAGCGCCACGTTCTCGGCCGCGGTCAGGCCGGGAAGCAGGTTGAAGTCCTGGAAGACGTACCCGATGGCGCGCCGCCGCAGCCGGCTCCTGTCGTCGCGCGACATCCCGCCCAGCGACCGCCCCGCGACGTGCACCTCGCCGCTCGTCGGCGACTCCAGCGCCCCGGCGATCGTGAGCAGCGTGCTCTTGCCCGAGCCGCTGGGCCCCATCACCGCGACCATCTTGCCGGCCTCGACCGTCAGCGACACCTCGCGCAGGGCGTGGACCTCGTCGCTGCCGTCGAGGTACGTCTTCGACACGCCGTCCAGGCGCAGCACGTCACTCATCGACGGACCCCCGTCCGGCGCCGGATCAGCGGTGTCGCGGGCCGCTCCCTGGGTGGCTCGAGCGCGGCGCGTTTCAGCCGGCCGTCGGCGGTGTCCAGCCACTGCACGACCGAGTCGAGCCGGTACAGCTCGGCGTCCACGACGAGCGCGAGCCCGAGGTCGAGGTCGGCCTCTTCCTCCTTGAGCCGGGTCCACTGCTGCATCAGCTCGACCAGGTACCGCCGGTGCGTCTGGATGACCTCGTGCACGTCGACGCCCGGCAGGCGGACCGCGACGAGCACCTTGATGACCAGCTCGTCGCGCGGCGGCGACTCCAGGTTGGGCGGGGTGCGCAACCACCCGGCGAGCTCCTCGGCCCCGTCGTCGGTGATCCGGAACCCCCGCTGCGGCCCGGGCTCGGCGTCGCCGTCGGACTCCACGAGACCGTCCCGCTCCAGCCGCTGCAGGGTCGTGTAGACCTGCCCGACGTTGAGCGGCCACACCTCACCGGTGCGCGCCTCGAACTCCTCGCGCAGCTGCAGCCCGTACTTCGGACCCTCACTGAGCAGCGCCAACAGTGCGTGCCGGATGCTCATCGGATCGCCTTCCTCGATATCATGCCCCGTATAATACTCAGTATACTAACCTTGTCGAGGATCTCGATGTCCCGTGTTTCGGATCATCCTGGTGGGGAACATCTGGTGCATGCAGCCAGGTGCGTCAGCGGGAGACGAGATCGTCGTGGACACCCAGCCGTTCCTGCGGGTGGGTGTGGGCATGCCGGTCGTCGACGAAGCCGGGGAGCAGATCGGCGTCGTGGCGGCGGTGCAGGGACCGGGGACCGACATCCGCCCCGACACGATCGCCGGGATCGCCGAGCACCTGATGGGCACCGGGTATGCGCGCATCGACGGCACCGGATTCCTCTCCAACGACGTCTACGCCGCCGGCAACCAGATCAGCGGAGTGACCGACGACGTCGTCGAGCTGCACGTCGGCCGCGAGGAACTGCACCGCGCCACGAGCTGAACGCCCCGCCGCGGCTCCTCCCGTGGGGGATGATGCTGCGGTGGATGAACGCGCGGGCGACTTCGTCACGGCATTCAAGGCGTTCCTGGAGGAGGTCGTCAGCGACCACCGGGAGCGGCAGGACACCGACGGGCAGCTCGTCCCGGTCCTGACCGATCACCTCGGCAACGACCCGCGGCGGCTGCCCGTCGTCACCGAGGAGGTCGCCGGGCACCAGTTCGTCGACCTCGACATCGCGCTCGACGAGGTGCAGCGCCGCGGCGGGCGGCACGCGCTCATCGGGATCGGCGGCGGCGAGCAGCGCCGGCACCAGTCGCTGAGCGAGATCCTGCAGCACGCCGGGCGGTATGGCCAGTTCGGCGTGGCCGCCGTCGACTACGCCAGCGTCGCCACCGGGCCTGACACGGCACGCCAGGCGGTGTCGTTCGGGCTGCGGCTGCTCATGTACGACGGAGCGCCCGTCGCCGTCCTGCAACGCTCGCCCGACATGCGCATCGGCCAGGCGATGGCCCGGATGGAGGTCGTCACCGCGGCCGAGGGTGTGGCGGCCCGCCTGATCGAAGAGGTCGGCGCCCTGATGCTGCGGCGGTCGGTGCTGCGCGGTCAGGTGTTGTCGCTGGGCGGCTCGGCGTACGAGCGCGGCGTCGGCCAGATCTCGTTCCACCGCCGCCCCGACGTCACCGAGGCCGACATCATCCTCCCCGACGGCGTGCTCGCCCGCGTCCACCGGCACGTCGCCGGCATCGCCGAGCACCGCGACCGCCTGCGCGCCGCCGGCCAGCACCTCAAGCGCGGCCTGCTGCTCTACGGCCCGCCCGGCACCGGCAAGACCCACACCGTCCGGTACCTGCTGTCCGCCCTGCCGGACGTCACCGTCGTCCTGCTGGCCGGCCCGGCGATCGCGTTCGTCGCCGAGGCCGCCAGGATGGCCCGCGCGCTGCAACCGGCGCTCGTCGTCCTGGAGGACTGCGACCTGGTCGCCGAGAGCCGCGAGCTGCACCACGGCCCGCAGCCGCTGCTCTTCACCGTCCTGGAGACCCTCGACGGCCTCGGCGACGACGCCGACGTCGCGTTCCTGCTCACCACCAACCGCGTCAACGTCCTCGAACCCGCCCTCGCCCAGCGCCCCGGCCGCGTCGACCTGGCGGTGGAGATCCCGTTGCCCGACGAGGCCTCCCGTCGCCGCCTGCTGCGCCTGTACGCCCGGAACCTCCCCTTCACGGAGCCCGCGCTCGACCGGGCGGCCGCCGCCGCGGCGGGCGTCACCGCCTCGTTCGCCAAGGAGCTCCTCCGCCGCGCCGTCCTGGTTGCCGCCGAGGAAGGCACCCACCCCACCGACACCCACCTCGCCACAGCCCTCGACGAGATGCTCTCCCAGGCCGAGTCCGTCACCCGCTCCCTCCTCGGCACCCCGGCGTCCTGACCCGGGAGGCCCGGCAGCTCTTCGGCGAGCTGCCCGGCCTCGTCGCCGCCGGGGTGCTCGGCCCGGGTCAGGCGTACATCTCCTCGATGACGGTGGCGTGCTTCGAGGAGACGATGCGGCGGCGGAGTTTCAGGGACGGGGTGAGTTCGCCGGTTTCGGGGGTCCAGGCGGACGGCATGATGCGGAAGGTCTTGATCTGCTCGGGGCGGGACAGGCGCTCGTTGACCGAGGCGACCACCGCCGACACGGCCGCGTGGACGGCCGGGTCGGCGGCGAGCGCGGCGAGGTCGACGTCCGCGAGGCCCTGTGACGTGGCCCAGACGGGGGCGACCTCCTCGTCGAGGACGATGAGCGCGGTGATGTACGGGCGCCGGTCGCCGATGGTGACGGCCTGGCCGATCAGCGGGCTGACGCGCAGCAGGTTCTCGATCTGTGCGGGGGAGATGTTCTTCCCGCTGGACGTGATGATGAGCTCCTTCTTGCGGTCGGTGATGGTGAGGAACCCGTCCGCGTCGACGGCGCCGACGTCGCCGGTGGAGAGCCAGCCGTCGGTGTCCACGATGGACTGTGTGGAGCCGTCGGCGTCGAGGTACCCGAGGCAGACGAGCGGGCCGCGGACCTGGATCTCGCCGTCGTCGAGCAGGCGCACCTCCATGCCGGCGTTGGCCCGGCCGACGGTGCCGGGGCGGAAGGTCGTGGGGGTGTTGATGGTCGTGGTGCCGGTCGTCTCCGTCATGCCCCACACCTCGAGCACGTCGACGCCGAGGCCGGCCAGGAACACCAGCACGTCCACGGGGATCGGCGCGGCGCCGCTGCCGGCCCAGCGCATCTCGTCGAGGCCGAGCAGGGCGCGCATCGGTGCCAGTACCTTGGCATCCAAGGCGGCGAGCTGCGCTGCCTGGTCCTCGGCCAGGGCCTTCCCGTCGGCCCGGGCGTGGAAGCTCTCCCGGGCCAGGCCGCTGGCGGTCTCGAACGCGGCCCGGACCGCCGGGTCGGCGGTGGCCAGCTGGGCCTGCACGCCGGCGGCCATCTTCTCCCAGACGCGGGGGACGCCGAAGAACGAGTGCGGCCGGACCGCGCGCAGCGCGGCGACGAGCTGCTTGCCGTCGGTGACGATCGTGGCGTGCCCGACGCGGTAGAGCAGGTTGTAGATGCCCAGGACGCGTTCGGCGATGTGTGCGAGCGGCAGGTACGCGAGGGTGCGCGGGTGGTCGGGCACCGCCACCGCCCCTTCCAGGACCCCGCACTGGTAGACGACGTTGCGGTGCGACAGCAGGACGCCCTTGGGGTCGCCGGTGGTGCCGGAGGTGTAGAGCAGCGTGACGGGCTGCTCGGTGCGCACCTGCCGCCACGCCCGCTCGAACTCCGTCGGGTCGGCGGCGTGCAGCGCGGCCCCGTCGGAGGCCACTGTGGACAGTGCCGTCGTCCCCGCCTGTACCGCGTCCTCCTCGACGACGATGACGTGCTCGACGGCGGGGAGGTCGCCGAGGACGGCCTGCCAGCGTCGCAGCTCGGGCAGGCCGTTGACGACGAGGATCTTCGCGCCGCTGTGCTGGGCGATGTACCGCAGCTGCTCGGCGCTGAGGGTGGCGTAGGCGGTGCAGGGGACGGCGCCGAGATGCACGGCGGCCAGGTCGGCGACCCAGTGCTCGATGCGGCTCGGCAGGCTCATGATCATGCGGTCGCCGGGGGAGAGGCCGAGGGCGCTCAGCCCCCGGGCCACGGCGGCGACCCGGTCACGCAGCTCCAGCCAGGTGACGGAGTCATCGGTGTTGAAGGTGCTCAGCGCCACCAGGTCGGGGTGTTCGGTGGCGTTGCGGTGCAGTAGTGCGGGAATGCTCGTGCCGGCGGCGATGTCCGCGCAGCGCGTCGCGAGGTCCAGGTTGGCGGTCACGGACTCAGCCTCCTCGGCCGACGGATCAGCTCTGGAGGGACTGTAACTCCCGATTAACTTATTGGGAAGAGATCCGACGTCAGGCGCGTGAACCGTGATTCAGGCGTGCAAAGCCGCCAGTGCGAGACCGGCCGTCTGCGAGGAGTAGCCGGGGGTGCGGTCGAAGCCGCCGAGGCGGCCGATGTCGGTGACCACGTTGAGCGCCGCGTGCACGAGGACCCGCGCGTCGGCGACCGGCAGCTCCGGCCGGACCGCGCCGACGAGCCGCACCCACTCCTCGACGTGCAGGCGCTGCGCCCCGCGCAGCTGGTGCCGGTCGGCGTCGGGCAGGTTGTTGTTCTCGGCCAGGTAGACCGCGACCAGGTCGCTCTGCCCGAACGCGAAGTCGACATACGCCGCCACGACCCGCCGCAGCGCGTCGGTGGGGTCGCTCGCCTCCGCGATCGCCGTGCTCGTCGCGCCGGTGAGCCGGTCCGTGGCCCGGTAGTAGGCGGCCGCGAGCAGGTCGGCCTTGCTGGGGAAGTACCGGTAGACGCTGGACGCCTGCATGCCCGCCGCACGGCCGATGTCCTCGACGGAGACGGCGTGGAAGCCGTGCCGGTGGAAGAGCCGGATCGCCTCGATGAGCAGCAGCTCGCGGCGCGACGCGGGCTTGATCACCGCGGGTGCGTCCACGCCGCCCGCCGGCAGCTGCGGCGGGTCGGCGCGCAGCAGGGTCCACGCGACCCGGGTCAGCAGCCGCGCGGTGTCGGTGCCGGTGGCCGCCACGCGGTGCGTGGTGACACTGCCGAACGCGCTGAGCGCCGCGTTGACCAGCAGCTCCGCCTGGCCCGCGGCCAGCTCTGGCCGCATGGCGCGCAGCGGCCCGGCGAGGCGGCCGACCAGCTCGGTGAGGCCCGCGCCGAACTCGCGGCGGTGCTCCACGGTGAGGTAGCGCCGCTCCCACTGGTACAGCCCGGCGGCGCGGCGCCTGGCCACGGCGATCCCGGCGACCGCGGCGAGCAGCTCGTCCAGGGTGCCCTCGGTGGTGGCGGCGAGCAGCGCGTTGACGACGTCCCGGGTGGCGTGCACGAGGATCGCGTACTTGTTCGGGAAGTGCCGGTAGACCGCGGGTCCGCTGATGCCGACGACCGCGGCGATCTCGTCGACGGACACCCCGTGGTAGCCCCGCTCACAGAACAGCTCGGCGCCGGCCAGGGCGATGCGGTCCTTGCGGTCCTTCGGCCGCTTCGCCGGCGTGGCGGGCTCCGCGCTGTTCGCTGCTGTTCGCACACGGTACAGGTTAACGCCGCCACGACAACGCTTGACAACTGAGCGCACCGGCACAGAAAGTTAGGCGGGATTCGCGTCCGAGAGCGTTTAGGCGAGGAGTGGTCATGGCATCCGAGGCGTACATCTACGACGCGCTGCGCACGCCGCGCGGCCGCGGCAAGCCCACCGGAGCGCTGCACTCGGTGAAGCCGGTGTCGCTCATCAGCGGCCTGATCGAGGAGACGCTGCGCCGCGCGCCAGGCCTGGACCCGGCCCGCATCGACGACGTCGTGCTCGGCGTCGTGTCACCGCTCGGCGACCAGGGCGCCGACATCGCCAAGACCGCCGCCCTCACCGCCGGGCTGCCCGACACGGTCGCCGGCGTGCAGCTCAACCGGTTCTGCGCCTCCGGCCTCGAAGCCGTGAACGTCGCCGCGCAGAAGGTCCGGTCCGGCTGGGAGGACCTCGTCCTCGCCGGCGGCGTCGAGTCGATGTCGCGGGTGCCGATGGGCTCCGACGGCGGCGCGTGGGCCCTCGACCCGGAGACCAACTACGACACCGGCTTCGTGCCGCAGGGCATCGGCGCCGACCTGATCGCCACCCTCGACGGGTACACCCGCGAGGACGTCGACCGCTACGCGCTGCAGTCGCAGACCAGGGCCGCGAAGGCCTGGGCCAACGGCTACTTCGCCCGGTCCGTCGTGCCGGTGCGGGACCGCAACGGGCTCGTCGTCCTCGACCGCGACGAGCACCTGCGAGCGTCCACACTGGAGGGTCTCGGGCAGCTGCCGGCGTCGTTTGCGATGATCGGTGAGATGGGCGGCTTCGACGCGGTGGCGTTGCAGCGGTACCACTGGGTCGAGCGGATCGAGCACGTGCACACCGCCGGCAACTCCTCCGGCATCGTCGACGGCGCGTCGCTCGTCGTCATCGGCAACGAGGCGGTCGGCGCCGCCGCCGGCCTGACGCCCCGCGCCCGCATCGTCGCCACCGCCGTCAGCGGCGCCGACCCGACCATCATGCTCACCGGCCCGGCACCCGCCGCCCGCAAGGCCCTCGCGAAGGCGGGCCTCGGCGTCGACGACCTGGATCTCGTCGAGATCAACGAGGCGTTCGCGGCCGTGGTACTGCGGTTCGTCGCCGACCTGGGACTCAGCATGGACATCGTCAACGTCAACGGGGGCGCCATCGCCATGGGTCACCCGCTCGGCGCGACCGGCGCCATGATCCTCGGCACCCTCACCGACGAGCTGGAGCGGCGCGGCGGCCGCTACGGCCTCGCCACGCTCTGCGTCGGCGGCGGCATGGGCATCGCAACCGTCATCGAACGCCTGTAGGGGGACACAGACATGGCTGACACCATCCGCTGGGAGCGCGGCGAGGACGGGATCGTCCTGCTGACCCTCGACCACCCGGGACGCTCCGCGAACGTGATGAACGACGAGTTCGGCGAGAGCCTCGTCGCCACCGTGGACCGGCTGGAACGGGAGCGCGACGACATCACCGGCGTCGTGCTCACCTCCGCCAAGCAGACGTTCTTCGCCGGCGGCGACCTCGAGTCGCTGGTGCGGGTCAACGACGCCGCGGCGCTCGACGCCGACACACGCCGGCTCAAGCAGGCGCTGCGCCGCCTCGAGACGCTCGGCCGGCCGGTCGTCGCCGCGATCAACGGCTCCGCGCTCGGCGGCGGCCTGGAGATCGCGCTCGCCTGCCACCACCGCATCGTCGCCGACGACGCCCGCATCGAGATCGGCTTCCCCGAGGTGACGCTCGGGCTGCTGCCCGGCGCCGGCGGGGTCGTGCGCAGCGTCCGGCTCCTCGGCATCGCGGACGCGCTCACCAACTGGCTGGTCCGCGGCCAGCGGCACCGGCCTTCCGCCGCGCTCGGACACGGCCTGGTGCACGAGGTCGCGCCCCGCGAGGAGCTGCTCGACCGGGCGAAGGCGTGGATTCGTGAGAACCCCGGCGCGGTCCAGCCGTACGACGTGAAGGGCTACCGCATCCCCGGCGGTACACCGGCGACACCCGCGCTCGCGGCCCAGCTCCCGGCGTTTCCGGCGACCCTGCGCAAGCAGCTGAAAGGCGCGCCATACCCGGCGCCGCGCAACATCCTCGCCGCCGCCGTCGAGGGCGCCCAGGTCGACCTGGAGACGGCGTTCACCATCGAGGGCCGGTACTTCATCGAGCTCGCCACCGGCCAGATCGCCAAGAACATGATCCAGGCGCTGTTCTTCGACGTGCAGGCCGCCAACGCGCGCGGCGCCGCGGCACAGAAGTTCGGCAGGGTCGCGGTCCTCGGCGCGGGCATGATGGGCGCGGCGATCGCGTACGTGTGCGCGAAGGCCGGCATGCAGGTGCTGCTCAAGGACGTCACCGTCGAGGCGGCTTCCCGGGGCAAGGAGTACTCGGCCCGGGTCCTGGCGAAGAAGCCGTTCCTGCCCGCCGAGGAGATCCTGGGCCGGATCACCCCGACCGCGGACCCGGCGGACCTCGCCGGGTGCGACCTGGTCATCGAAGCCGTGTTCGAGGACCCGGGCCTGAAGCACAAGGTGTTCGCCGAGGTCCAGGACGTCGTCGCGCCGGACGCGCTGCTGTGCTCCAACACCTCGACGCTGCCGATCTCGCTGCTCGCCGAGGGCGTGACCCGCCGGGAGGACTTCGTCGGGCTGCACTTCTTCTCGCCCGTGGACAAGATGCCGCTCGTCGAGGTGATCCGCGGCGCCGGCACGTCGGCTGCCGCCGTCGACCGGGCGCTGGGTGTCGTCCGGCAGCTGAAGAAGACGCCGATCGTCGTCAACGACAGCCGCGGGTTCTTCACCAGCCGGGTCATCGGCACGTTCACCAACGAGGGCGTCTCGATGCTCGCCGAAGGCATCCCGGCCGCCACCATCGAGCAGGCCAGCTCGCAGGCCGGATACCCGGCGCCGGTGCTCGCGCTGATGGACGAGCTGACCCTCACCCTGCCCCAGAAGATCCGCCAGGAGACCGCGGCCGCGGTCGTCGCCGCCGGCGGCACCTGGACCCCGCACGCCGCCGACGCCGTCATCGACCACCTGATCGCCGCCGGCCGTCCCGGCCGCTCCGGCGGCGCCGGCTTCTACGACTACGCCGCAGGCAAGCGCGCCGGCCTCTGGCCCGGCCTGCGGGACGCGTTCGGCGGCACCAACCTCGACGTCCCCTTCGCCGACCTCATCGAGCGGATGCTGTTCGTCGAGACCCTGGAGACCATCCGCTGCATCGAGGAGGGCGTCCTCACCTCCGCCGTCGACGCCAACGTCGGCTCCATCCTCGGCATCGGCTACCCGGCCTGGACCGGCGGTGTCCTGCAGTACGCCAACCAGTACCAGGGCGGCCTGCCCGGCTTCGTGGCCCGCGCGTCGGAACTCGCCGCCCGCTACGGCACCCGCTTCGAGCCGCCCCAGCTCCTGCTCGACAGGTCCGCCCGCGGCGAACGCTTCGAGTAGCGGTCCCGGACCGTCGTGAGGGTGCGGGCGTCAGGCCCGCACCCTCTGCCGCGCTGCGCCCCGCCGACGAGTGATAGAACGGACGGTGACGCGGAGGAGGGCGGTTGGTGATCGACGTGCACCTTGGTGCCGGGGAGCTGAACGGCGAGGTCCGGCGTGCGCGGCCGAACACCCGCGCCTGAACTGCCCCCTGGACCCAGGTTCGCCCTGGTCATCGCCACCGCGACGTATGCCGATCCCGCGCTGAGCCAGCTGCGCGCACCGGCCCACGACGCGGCCGGGCTCGCCGAGGTCCTCGCCGACCCCGCCATCGGCGCGTTCGCGGTGACGTCGCTCATCGACCGGACCGCGCACGACATCCGCGTCGAGGTGGAGGGCTTCCTCGCCGGCCGGGACCCCGACGACCTGCTCGTCGTGTACCTGTCCTGCCATGGCGTCCGGGACCGGCGCGGACGGCTGTACTTCGCGGCGACCGACTCCAGGACCACCCACCTCGGCTCCACCGGCGTCGAGTCGAGGTGGCTGCTCGAACAGCTCGACGAGTGCCGGGCCCGCCAGGTCGTCATCCTCGACTGCTGCTTCAGCGGCGCGTTCTCCGACGGGGCGAAGGGCGAGCCGGAGGTGAACCTCGAACGGCACCTCATCGGCAGCAGCGGCCGCGGCCGTGCGGTGCTCACCGCCTCACGGGCCGGCGAGTACTCGTTCGAGGGCGAGGTGCTGCCGGGCGCGCTCGTCGCCGGGTCGGTGTTCACCACCGGCATGATCGAGGGCCTGCGGTCGGGCGACGCGGACACCGACCGGGACGGCTACATCTCCGTCGACGACGCCTACACCTACGCGTTCGACCACGTCCGCAGGCAGCAGGCGGCGCAGACACCGCAGCGGTGGATCTACGGCGGCGAGGGCAAGATCTGGCTCGCCCGCAGCCTCGCCGGCGCGGTGATCAAACCGGTGCCGCTGCCCGCGTCGCTGCGCGCCGCCCTCGACAGCCCGCACCCCGAGGTCCGGCTCGGTGCCGTGACGACCCTCGGGCAGTGGCTCGGCGGCCAGCCGGGCCGTGCGGTGACCGCCAGGCGCGTGCTGGAGGAGCTGGCCGGCCAGGAGATCCCGCCGGTCGTCGCGGCGGCGCGGGCATTGCTGTCGGCGCACCCGGCCGACGCCGGCCCCGACGAACCGCCGGCGCCGCAGGGCGACATCCTCGACCTGGGCAGCGTGAACGCCGCCCGCGCCGAGGCGGAGCAGATCGTCGGCGCCGCCCAGCAGGAGTACGACGAGATCATCGCCGAGGCGAAGGCCCAGGTCGAGGCGGCCACCGTCGCCAGGGCGAAGGCGGAGCAGGACGCGGTCCTCGCCGTGCTCGCCGCGGAGCAGGCGGAGCAGCGGCTGCGGGCCGCCGAGCAGGCCGCCGAGGAGGCGAAGGCCGAAGCCGCCGCGATCGGGGCAGAGGTGGCACACCTGCGGGCGCTGCGCACGGCGGCCGAGCACGACGCGGCGAAGCGGCTGGAGCTGGCGGAGCGGCGGCACCAGGAGCTGACCCGTGGCCCGGTGGGCAACCGGGCGGCGGGAGGGCGGCTCCTCGGCGACGACGTCGACGGTCCGGCCCCGTCCGTGCCCTTCCCGCGTCCCGCCTGGGCGCCGGCCGGGCTGGACCTGCCACCGCCGGGCCTCGCCGCCGACGGCCGCGGCGACGACCCCGCGGCGGTGGACGAGTACCTCCACCGCGCCTACACGGCCCTCGCCCTCGGATCGGCGCGCATCCCCGACCCGCCGGAGTTCCCGTCGGTGCGGCGCGGATACCACCCCGGCGTCGTCGACGTCTACGTCCACCTGCTCCGTGCGACGGCCGCGCTGCGCGCCGCTGAGGCGCAGGCCATGATGTCGGCGGTGTTCGGCACCATGGTCCGCCGGACGCAGTACCTGGGCGTCCGCCTGCGCGCCGCGGTGCATCAGCTGGCCGACCAGGAACAGGACCCGGACCGGCTGGCGGAGCTGCTGCACCTGGACCACCTCGCCGCCCGGATCCGCCGGTCGGACGAGATCCTGCTCGTCCTCGCCGGCGGGGACCCGGGCCGCCGCCGTCGCGAGCCGGCGCCCGTGGCGGACGTGCTGCGCAGCGCGCAGTCCGAGATCGAGCACTTCACCCGCGTCCGCTACATCGCGGTCGACCGGACCCAGCGCATCGCCGCCTTCGCGGTCTTCGACGTGGTCCACCTGATCGCCGAGCTCCTCGACAACGCCACGATCTATTCACCGCCCAACTCGATGGTCGACGTGACCGCTCGAAAGGTCGGTGACCGCCTGCGCATCACCGTCGAGGACGACGGGGTCGGGATCTCACCCCATCAGCTTGCCGAGATCAACGACCAGCTCGCCCGCCCCGGCACACCCAACGACTTGAGGGTCGGGCTCTACGCGGTGAGCTGCCTGGCGGCCCGGCACGGCATCGCGGTCCAGCTGTCACCCGCCCCCGGCGGTGGCGTCGTGGCGGAGGTGCGCCTCCCGGCGCAGCTGCTGGTCTGAAGCTCACGGGCCGGCGCGGCCGAGGGCGTGGGTGGCGAGGAGCGGGTTGTGGCCGCGGGCGAACAGAACCCGGCCGGTGGCCATCACGCGCTCCGCGAGGGACCGGGATAAACGGTCAGGATCAGCTCGTCGTTGATGTGACACACGGTGTGACAGCCGTGACCTGATGCCGAGTGCGCTGGCAACAGCTGGCAACATCCCGAGGGAGGTGCGGTGGCGTTCGGCGAGGCGATGCGGACACGGCGGGAAGCCGCCGGTCTGAGCCTGCGTGCCCTGGCCCGCGAGGCCCACGTCGACCCCGGGCACCTGAGCCGCATCGAGGCGGGCGCCCGGCCGCCTACTCCCGCGATCGCGGAGGCCGTCGACGTCGCCCTCGGCGCCGATGGAGCCCTCGTCGCCGTGGCCGGGCGGCCGCGACCCGCACCGCTGTGCCGGTTCGGTAGCGACACATGGAGCCGCGACGACTCGGAGGCCCTCGCGGCGGCACTCGTCGAGCACGCGCCCACCCCGGAGAACGCCCTCCGCCTCGCCCATGAGTGGCTCGTCGCCGAGCCCCCGCAGGTCTTCGAGGTCCGCGCAGGCCGTCGCATCGGGTCGTCAACCGTCGAACACGTCGAGCAGCGGGTGCACCAACTACGGCTCCTCGACGACCACGTCGGTGGTGAGGAGACCTTCGCGCTCGTCACCGCCGAGGTCGCCGCCACGGCCGAGCTGCTGCAACTGGCGTCCTACACCGAGGACGTCGGCCGCCGGCTCCTGGTCGGCCTCGGCGAGCTGTGCCAGGTCGCCGGGTGGGTCGCCTCGGACGCCGGGCGGCACCGCGACGCGGAGCGGCTCTACCTCACCGGTCTCCGCGCCGCACACGCTGGAGGCGACCGGGCCGGGGCCGCGAACAACCTGTCGAGCCTCGCCTACCAGGTCTCGAACGTCGGCGACCCGCGGGACGCGGTGCTGCTGGCCCGGTCCGCGTTCCGTGGCGCCGAGCAGCATGCGAGCGCGACCACCCGGGCGCTGCTGCTGGAGCGGGTCGCCTGGGCGCACGCCCGTGCCGGGGACGCCCACGCATGCGACCGGACCCTCGCCGCCGTCGAGCGCGAGCTTGAGCACCAGCGCCCCGACGACGATCCCGTGTGGGTCTACTGGCTCAGCTCCGACGAGGTCGAGATCATGGCGGGCCGCTGCTGGACGGAGCTACGACGCCCGCTGCGGGCGGTGCCGATCTTGGAGCGGGCGACCGCCGGCTACGGCGCCGACATCGCCCGGGAGACCGCCCTGTACCTGACGTGGCTGGCGGAGGCGTTCGTCCAGGCGCACGAGGTCGACCAGGCGGCCGATGCCGCCACCCGGGCGCTCCGGCTGGCGCGGGTCGCCCGGTCGGTCCGCGCCACGGAGCGGGTCGAGGTGCTGCGCCGGGTGCTGGAGCCGCACCGCGGCAACGTGGTCGTCGACGAGTTCGAGGACTCCTACCGCTCCAACAGCTGATCCACCCACCGCTGTGTCAGCAACTCCAGCGAACGGCGAAGGAGAGTGGTCGCCGCAACTGGGATGCGTCCATGCGAGCCGGTCGTGCTTGCGCTGCATGGTCAGCACGGGTCGTGTCCGAGCGTGATGAAGACGTAGGTGTACTCGTCGAGGAGCTTGGCGAGCGAGACCGACTGGCGGCCGAGGAATGCGGGAAGCGAAGCGTCGTCGACGCCGGTCGCGGCGACCAGCGCGGCGGCCCAGGTCCGGCCCAGGGTCAGGTGGCGGGTGAAGGCCGCGCCGTCGCGGGCGCCGTGCAGCGTGACGGCGATCGCGGCGTCCCAGGGCATCACGGTGTCGGGGCGCAGCGCGTACAGGGCCTTGGCGGCGGCGGTCGGGCCGAGCGTGCGGCGGGGACCGGCCGGCACGGCGGACAGGGTGGCGTACGCCGTGCCGAGCGCGGCCAGGTCGGCGTCGGAGGCCAGGCGCAGCGGGCCGGCCGGCAGGGTCGCGCCGGACGCGGCCCACCAGCCGGCGATTCCGGCGTCGAACAGGTCCGGCTCGCCGTCGCGCGGGTACCGGATGCGGCACCCCCACGAGTTGAGCCACCGGTGCAGCAGCCGCCGGTGCTCCGGCCGCGACAGGTCAGTGCCCGGCGCGGTCCGCGCGACGAAGTCGAGCCAGGTCCGGTCGGCGTTGGCGTACCCGTTGAAGACCGCGACGGAGTGGGCGAGCCGTTCCACGGTTGGGGTCGGCAGCGTCACGCCGCCGATCCTAGCTGCGGAGCGTCGCGGCGAGGCGGCGGGCGTTCATGTGGGCGATCGCCTCGACGGAGATCATCGGGTTGACGCCGGACGACGTCGGGAAGCAGGACGCGTCGGCCACGACGAGGTTCGGGACCTCCCACGTCGCGCCGTCGGGGTCCGTGGCCGACGTCGCCCTGGAGCCGCCCATGCGGGCCGCGCCCATGATGTGCAGCGCCGCCATCGACAGCTCGCCGGGCGCGGTGCCGAGGCCGCCGGTGTACGCGATGAAGTCGTCGATCGAGCCCTTGCCGCGCTCCCACGTCAGGCCGCGCTGGTGGCCGGAGAAGACGGTCAGCGCGCCGGCGGCCTCCACGATGCGGGCCGCGCCGGCGATCCCGGCCCGCATGTGGGCGGCGTCGTACGCGGAGAGCCGGTAATGCACGACGGGCTCGCCGTCGCGGTCGACGGTGACGTGGCCGGCGTCGCGGTCGCGGGTGATGACGCCGACGCCGCTGAGGTGCGGCAGGGCGCGCATCTGGGCGAGGTGCGACCGCGCGCCGCGCCAGCTCATGAACGACACGGCGATCGCGGGGTTGGTGGCGGCCGTCTCGTAGATGACGCCGTGGCCGAGGCCGTCGAGGTCGGCGTGCTCGGTGGAGTACCGCGTCTGCATCCCGCCCTCCCACGGGCGGACCTCCTCGGCGAAGGTGCCCCAGACCCCGGTGGCCGGGTGCAGGTGCAGGTGCCGGCCGATGTTGGGGTTGGTGAGCCCCGAGCGGCGCAGCAGCGCCGGCGTCTGGATGCTGCCGGCGGCGGCGACGACCGCCCGGGCGCGCACGGTGACCGGGAAACCGTCGGCGGTGCGCCCGGTGACGCCGGTGGCGGCGCCGGCCGCGACGGTGACGGTCCGCACGTCGACGCCGACGAGCAGCCGCGCGCCGGCCCGCTGCGCGTCGACGAGCCAGGTCTTCGCCACGGACTGCTTGGCGCCGATGCGGCAGCCGAGGCCGCACCGGCCGCACTCGATGCCGGTGTCACAGCCGATGACGTTGCGCGGCATCTCCGCGACGTGCCAGCCGAGCTTGGTGAGCCCGGCCTGCATGAGGGCGTCGCGGGAGGAGATCGCGCCGTGGTCGAGGTTCACGCCGAGGCGGGTCCACACCGCGTCGAGCGAGGCGTCGTACTCGTCGGTGGCGAACTGCGGCACGCCGTGCGACGCCCACTCGTCGCGTACACCGGCCGGGGTGCGGAACGACGTGGAGTAGTTGACGACGGTGCCGCCGCCGACGCCCTGGCCCTGCAGCAGGCTCAGCTGCCCCTCGGCGGTCGCGGCCGGGCCGGGCGCGTAGAGCCGGGACAGCCCGGACAGCTCGCCGCCGTCGAAGTCCCGGTCGTCGTGATAGGCGCCCTTCTCCACGACGACGACGTCGAGCCCGGCGGCGGCGAGGACGGCGGCCGCGGTCCCGCCGCCCGCCCCGGATCCGACGACCACCACGTCGCAGTCCAGGACGGTCGGTCCGGCCGGACGGATCGGCCGCAGCGGTGGTTCCGCGGCGTCGGCTCGTGTACCGAGGGGGCCCGGATAACCGATCGCGTCCCACAGCGGCGAATGCCCGGTGGGGCCGGGCGCGAGGTAGTAGGAGAGTGTCGCGGCGCCCTTGAGCGCCTGGAACAGCGCCCGCTTGCGGGCGTTGCCGGACCCGGCGAGCCCGAGCAGGATCTCCTCCCGCCGGGCCTGCGGCTGCCGGGAGAACGAGCGCAGCCCGCCACCCCGCAGCGGCGCGGCCAGCGGCGAGTCCCACAGCGTCAGCAGCTGCAGGAACTGCCGGGTCTCGGCGGCGCGCGGGTTGCCCAGCACGAGACCGGCCATGATGTCGACGGCGCCGATCTCGCGGGCCGACGGGATGCCGTCGCCGTCGCCGGGCGCGAAGGTGTCGCAGATGCTCGCGAGCGCGGCGCGCTGCCGGGCGGTGAGTTCCATCAGGACTTCCCGATCGTAGAAGGTGACGCGCCGAAGTACGCCTCGGCGACGGTGTGCCGCTGCGCGCGCAGCCGGCGGGCGGATCCGGCGAGGACGGCGCGGCCGTGGTGGAGCACGACGGCCCGGTCGGCGACGGTCAGGGCGAGGTCGATGTGCTGCTCGACGAGCACGACGGCGACGCCGAGCCGGTCGGCGAGCGCGCGGACGGTCGGCAGGATCGCCTGCACGGCGATGGGGGACAGACCCATGCTGAGCTCGTCGATCAGCAGGATCCGCGGCATGCTGACGAGGGCCTTGGCGATGGCGAGCGTCTGCTGCTCGCCGCCGGACAGCAGCCCGCACCGGCGGGACAGCAGCGGCTCCAGGGTGGGGAACAGCTCCAGCACCCGGCCGAGGTCGGCCCGCCGGGCGAGGGCCAGGTTCTCCCGGACGGTCAGGCCGTGGAACACGCCGCGCGTGTCGGGGACGAGGACGAGCCCGGCGCGGGCGTTGCGTTCGACGCGCCGGTGCAGCGGCTTCCCGTACGCGGTGACGGTGCCCGCGGCCGGGGCGATGACGCCGGCGGCGGTGAGCAGCGTCGTGGTCTTGCCGGCGCCGTTGGGGCCGAGCAGCGCGACGACCTCGCCCTCGCCGACCTCGAGGTCGAGGTCCCGCACGGCGGGGACGCCCGCGTACCCGGCGGTGACGCCCGCCAGCTTCAGGACGGCGGTCATGAGGGCACCTCCTGAGGGGCGCCGGCCTCAGCCTCTGACGGGGCGCCGGCTTCGGCCGGGGCGCCGAGGTACGCGGTCCGCACGGCCGGGTCGGCGCGGACCTCGTGGGGCGTGCCGGCGGCGATGACGGCGCCGTAGTCCAGGACGTACACGCGGTCGCAGACGTCGAAGACGAGGTTCATGTCGTGGTCGATGAGCAGCACGCCGAGGCCCGCCGCCGCGATCGCCCGCACGTGCCCGCCGAACTCGGCGCTCTCGTCGGTGTCGAGCCCGGCGGCCGGCTCGTCGAGCAGGACCGCGCGGGTCCCGCCGGCGAGGGCGCGGGCCACCCCGACGATCTTCTGCCGGCCCAGGCTCAGCTCGCCGGGGCGCCGGTCCGCCACGAACTGCAGGCCGAACATCTCCAGTGCAGTGTCCACGTCGCCGGTACGGACGGCCCGCCCGGTCAGGTCGCTCCACAGGTTGCGCAGCGGGCCCCGGGCGGCGGCGACGGCGACGTTCTGCCGGACGGTCAGGTCGCCGAAGAGCTCGCCCGCCTGCCAGGTGCGGGCCAGCCCGGCGCGGCGGCGGGCGTGCGGCGGGAGCCCGTCGAGGCGCCGCCCGTCGAGGGTGACGGTGCCGCGGGCGGCGGTGAAGCCGGTGACGGCGTCGACGAACGTGGTCTTGCCGGCGCCGTTCGGCCCGATCAGCCCGACCACCTCGCCGGCGCCGACGTGCAGGGTGACGTCGGTGTTGGCGAGGACGCCGCCGTACCGCACCGTGAGTCCGGTGGCTTCCAGGAGCGTCATGCCGCGACCTTCCGGCGGTGGAGATGCCCGGCGATGCCGGAGGGGTTGAGCACCGCGGTGACGACGAGCGCGCACGCGGCGATGAGCGTGTAGTACCGGCCGAGGCCGAACGTCGTGTTGAGCAGCGTGTACAGCACCCCGAGCGGCGCGACGAGCCCGGCGATGACGGCACCGCCGATGCGGGTGATGCCGCCGACGTAGGTCATGCACAGCACGCCGAGGCCGACGATGACGTTGAACGACTCCGCGGACAGCTGCGAGCGGCTGTACCCGATGAGGCAGCCGCCGACCCCGGCGAGGAACGCGGCGACGGCGAACCCCGCGAGCTTCGTGCGGGCCACGTCGATGCCGGCCGCGGCCGCCGCGCGCTCGTTGGCGCGCACCGCGAGGAACGCCTGCCCGGTCGTGCCGGCGAGCAGCCGCGCGACGGCGGCGGCGAGCACCCCGACCACGACGACGACCGTGCCGGCGAACGCGGTCGTCGTCAGGTCGGTGCCGCGCCGCACCTCGAGGTTCCAGCCGAGGAGGGTGGGCCCGTCGATGAGGTTGCCCTCGAACGGGGTCAGCGCCGGGTTGGCGAACACGAGCTGCTGGATGGCGATCGCGCCGGCGAGCGTGACCACCGCCAGCTGGGCGCCGCGGATCCGCAGCGCCGGCAGGCCGACGGCGACACCGACGAGCGTGGCGACGCCCGCCGACACGAGGATGGTGAGCGGGAAGGGCAGCCCCCAGGCGACGGTGGCCCTGGAGAGCACGAAGCCGCCGGTGCCGGCGAAGGCCATGGAGGCGAGGGAGATCTGCCCCAGGTAGCCGGTGAGCACGACCAGCGACAGGGCGATCAGCGCCATGATGATCGAGGTGACGACCCCGAAGCGCCAGCTGCCGGACGTGAGGGCGATCGCGGCGGCGGCCGCGCCCGCGAGCAGCAGGCCCGCCCGCAGTCGGCGCCGGGGCAGCGCCACCGCCGGCATCCGGTCCGCGCCGGGCGCGCCGCGGGCGGGGATGCCGCGGCCGAGCACGACGAGCGCGACGACGACGAGCACGAACGGCACCGCGTCGCCGAGCCCGGCCTGCGCCCAGGCGGGCCAGCCGTCGACGGTGCTCGCCAGCAGCAGCAGCGACTGGAAGCAGCCGATGCCGATGCCGGCGAGCCCCGCGGTCATGACCGACGTGAGCCGGGCCAGCAGCGCAGCGGCGAGCCCGGGCAGGACGTAGAACATGTAACCGATCGGGTCGAGCCCGACGGTCGGCGCGGCGAGGACCGCGACCAGCGCCGTCGCGGCGCCGGTGCACAGCCACGCGACGGCGGCGAGCCGGTCCGGCGAGAGGCCGGTGAGCCGGGCGGCCCGCTCGTCCTCGGCGCAGGCCCGGGTCGCGACGCCCCAGCGGGTCCGGCGGAAGTACACCGAGAACGCCACGGTCGCGGTCGACGCCACCACGAGGAGGATCAGGTCGCTCACGTTGAGCCGCGTCCCGGCCACCCCGAGCGTCCGGTCGGTGAGCAGCGGCGCCGCGAGCGCACCGTCGGTCCGGAACCGCAGCGGCACCAGCGAGCCGATCGCGAGCATCAGCCCGACCGACGCCACCACCTGCGACAGCGGCGGCGCGCCGCGCAGCGGCCGGAACACCAGCCAGTGCGCGGCGAACGCCAGCGCCGCCGTGCTCAGCACCCCGAGCGCCACCGCCGTCCACGCTTCTCTTGCTGCGGTGCCCAACGGCACTGACCCGACCGGCAGGACCAGGGTGCCGCTGCGGCGCAGCTCGGCGACGACCCAGACGCCCCACAGCGCGAGCGAACCCTGCGCGAAGTTGAGGACCCCGGTGGCGACGTGCAGCGCCACGATGGACGTGGCGATGACGGCGTACACGGCGCCGGCGGCGAAGCCGAGCGTGAGGAAGAGCAGGACCTGATCCATGGTGCTGCTACACCGCGCCCGGGATCGCGGCGAGGACCTGCGGGACCGGCGTGATCCAGGTGTCCGTGACGGGCTTCGCCGAGCCGTCGGGCTGTACGACGTACAGCCCGATCTGCGTGGTGCAGTTCGGCGAGGTGGCGCTGCCGCAGTTGAGTCGCGGGCCGAGGAAGCTCGGGAAGTCCTTGAGGCCCTTGAGCGTCTTGAGTACGCCGGGGCCGGTCAGGTCGGTCTCGGCGGCGCTCGACATCGCCTTGGCGAAGTTCACCAGCAGCGCGAACTCGCCGACGGCGTAGTAGCCGCCGGTGCCGCCCTCGACGCCGTCGATGTACTTCGTGGCGAGGGACAGCTCCCGTTGCAGCTCGGCGGGCACGTACTTCGCCGCGACGGGCAGCCAGTTGGAGGAGTACAGCGCCCCACCGGCGGCCTGTGCGGGGCCGGCCTTGATGTAGTCGGTGCAGGCGGCGGTGAAGATGTCGCCCTTGTACTGCAGCTGCCGCAGTGCCTTCACCAGCGCCGTGCACACGGCCTCGCTGGGGGAGGCGACGAGGCCGCCGACGTCGGGCTTGTCCTGGGCGATGGTGGAGGCGACGGCGGTGAAGTTGGGGTTGGTGGGGGAGAAGTAGATGCCCTTGGCGGTGATGCCGAGGGTCTTCGCCAGCACCGGCAGCAGGTTGTCGATGGTCTGGTGCGACGACGGGGTGTCGACGAGCGCGAGGGTGACCGACGTCTTCCCGGCGGTCTTGAACGCCTGGAGCGCGCCGACGAGGAACGACGCCTGCGGGGCGGCGAAGAACACCCGGTTCTCGGCCTTGGCGCCGGTGACGGAGTCGAACGGGATCATGCCGACGAGCGGGATCTGCGCGGCGGTCAGCGCGGGCAGGGTGGCGCTGGAGGACAGGTTGTAGCCGTCCATGACGGCGACGACCTTCTTCTCCACGAACGTGTTGGCGCACGACTGCGCCTTCTCCGGGGTCGTGTCGGTGTCGCAGTACACGACCTCGAGCGGGTGGCCGTTGATGCCGCCGAGCTCGGTGTTGACGTACTTGAGGGCGGCCTTGACGCCGGTGTCGGTGCCGGGCTGCGGGACCGGCCCGCCGTTCGGGTTGAGGAAGCCGACGGTGATCGGCGGCTTGGCGAAGCTGGGTGTTGCGCGCTGCGGTTCGGCGGTGTCCTCGGCGCAGGCGGCGGTGACCATGACGAGGGCGGCGGCGGCAAGGGCTTTGATTCGGAGCATGGGAACTCCACTTCGATCACATGGTTGCCTCGAGGGGGCGGGCGGGGCCCGTGAGGCGTCGCGGCGAGCTTTCCCGGCGACGCCCGTGGGGCGCCGCCAGCAGTGCTGGCGACGCCCGTGGATCGCGTAGGAGGCACTGTAAGTCAGCGTTAACTTCTTGGGAAGTATCTGCGCGGTCCTACTGTGAATCTCGACTAACTTCGTGCAGCCCGTAGGTCTTGGCGATGATGTCGCGCTGGATCTCGCTGGTGCCGCCGTACACCGTGGAGACGATCGACGAGCGGACCAGGCGCTCCATGTCGAACTCGGTGGCGTAGCCGTAGCCGCCCATCATCTGCATCGCGTCGAGCGTCACCCGGCGGGCGGTCTCGGTCGCCTTCAGCTTCGCCATCGACGTCTCCCGCGGCAGCACCGTGTTGGGCGCGCGGTCGACCTGCGCGGCCGTCGCGTACACGAGCAGCCGGGCGCACTCGATCTCGGTGGCGAGGTCGGCGAGGCGGTGCCGCAGCACCTGGAACGAGCCGATCGGCCGGCCGAACTGGCGGCGCCCCTTCACGTAGTCCACGACGTCGTCGAACGCGCGCTGCGCGGTGCCGAGCATGAGGCTGGCGAGGATCAGCCGCTCCAGGTTGAGCCCCGCCATCAGCTGCCGCCAGCCGGCGTCGAGCGTGCCGACGACGGCGTCGGCGGGCAGCGCGCAGTCGGTGAAGTACAGGTCGTTGACCTCGCGGCCGCCCATCGTGTCGATGCCGGAGACGGTCAGCCCGGCGGCCGTCGTGGGGACCTGGAACATGGTGAGTCCACTGTGGTCACCGGCGCGGCCGCTGGTCCGCGCGACGAGCAGGATGCGCTCGGCGAGGTGCGCGTTGGAGCACCACGTCTTCTGCCCGTTGACCACCCACTCGTCGCCGCGGCGCTCGGCGCGGCAGCTGAGGTTCGCCACGTCCGAGCCGGCCTCGGGCTCCGACATGGCGATCGCCTCGATGGCGCCGCGGGCGACCCCGCCGAGGACGACCTTCTTCTGCTCGGGCGAGCCGAAGCGCTCGTACGCGGCGGCCACGATGATCGAGGTGGTGAAGCCGCCGATCGGGGCCATCGCCTTCGCGGTCGTCTCCAGGAACAGGCACAGGTCGACCATGCCGGCGCCGCCGCCGCCGAACTCCTCCGGCAGCGCCATGCCGAGCCAGCCGAGGTCGGCCATCTTGCGGTAGAGCTCGGGGCTGTGGTTCTCCCTGCCACCGTCGGTCAGCGCCAGGCGCTGCTCCCGGCTGCCGGCCTCCCGGCGGCAGAAGTCCTGCACCGCGGCCACCAGGGATCGTTGTTCGTCGTTGTATTCCACAGCTGGGTCCTCCATGGATGCCGTTGTGAACGCGGGGATTGACACCGAGGCTAAACTATCGAATATCAAATGTCAGGGAGGTCTCGATGACGTCGACCGTCGCGCACGAGGTGGCTGTTGAGGCGGCGGTGGAGCGCGCCCGCGCCGCCGCCGGCTGGTGGGCGGGCCTCGCCGCCCGGCAGCGGCGGCACCATCTGCTGGCGTTCAAGGCGTCGATCGCCCGTCAGATCACCGAGCTCGCTTCGCTGATCCGCGAGGAGACCGGCAAGCCTCTCGCGGGGGCGCTGCTGGAGGTGATGCTCACCGTCGAGCACCTCGACTGGGCCGCCCGCCACGCCGGCCGCGTGCTCAGGCGGCGCTCCGTGTCCTCGGGCATGCTCGCCTTCAACCAGGCCAGCACCGTCGAGTACGTGCCGTTCGGGGTGGTCGGCGTGATCGGCCCGTGGAACTACCCCTTCTACACGCCGATGGGCTCCATCTCCCACGCGCTCGCCGCCGGCAACGCGGTCGTGTTCAAGCCCAGCGAGTTCACGCCCGGCGTCGGGTCGTGGCTCGCCTCGCGCTGGTCTTCGTTGGTGCCGGAGCACCCGGTCCTGCAGGTGGTCACCGGCGACGGCGCGACCGGCGCCGCGCTGTGCCGGGCGGGCGTGGACAAGGTCGCGTTCACCGGATCCGCGGCCACGGCCCGTCGCGTCATGGCGGCCTGCGCGGAGCGGCTCACCCCGGTCGTCATCGAGGGCGGCGGCAAGGACGCGCTCATCGTCACCGCCGACGCGGATCTGCCGGCCGCGGCGAGCGCCGCGGTGTTCGGCGGCCTCGGCAACGCGGGCCAGACCTGCGCCGGCGTCGAGCGCATCTACGTCGTCGACGCCGTCCACGACGCGTTCCTGGCCGAGCTGACCCCGCTGCTGCGCGAGGTGCGGCCGGGCGCCGAGGCCGACGCGCCGTACGGGCCGATGACCACACCCACGCAGCCGGAGATCGTCCGGCGGCACATCACCGACGCGATCGACCGCGGCGGCCGGGCGGTCGTCGGCGACGCGGCCTCGGTGCGCCCGCCGTTCGTCGACCCGGTCCTGCTCGCCGACGTCCCCGAGGACAGCGCCGCCGTCACCGAGGAGACGTTCGGGCCGGTGCTGATCGTCAACCGGGTCGCCGACGCCGACGAGGCGCTGCGCCGCGCGAACGCCACTGCCTACGGGCTGGCCGGCTCCATCTTCACCCGCCGCCGCGCGACCGGCCGGGCGCTCGCCGCGGGCCTGCGGGCGGGCGCGGTCTCGGTCAACTCGGTGCTCGGCTACGCCGCCGTGCCCGCGCTGCCCTTCGGCGGCGTCGGCGACTCAGGCTTCGGCCGGGTCCACGGCGCCGACGGGCTGCGCGAGTTCAGCCGGGCCAAGTCCGTGACGTGGCAGCGCTTCCGGCCGCCGATCGACCTGCTGACCCTGCAGCCCGCCGAGAAGGCGATGCGCACGTCGTTGGCCATGTTCAAGCTGCGCCACGGGCGCGGGTGAGGTCGGCCGTTGCGAAGCCGAAGCCAGTCCAGCGGCCGGGCAGGCCGGTCGTCCAGCAGCCGGTCCGGCGGGCCGCCGCCCCAAAGCCTGTCCACCAGATCGTTCAGCAGCCGGTCCGGCGGGCCGCCCCAAAGCCCGTCCGCTAGGTCGTCCGGCAGTCGGTCCGGTAGCCCGTCCAGCAGCGCGGCCCCGCCCGAGCTCCTCGAGGCGTCGCGGTCGCCGTTCGCCGGCGGCACGCCGGACGTCGAACGGGTCGGTGCGGCGCTGCGCCGGGCGGGCGGGTCGTCCAAAAGCCAGTCCGGCAGGTCGTCCAGCGGCTCGTCCAGTGGCGAGGCGGCATGCCGTGATCGGGTGGATTCCGGTGTGCTGCGTTCCGCTCTCAGAGCACCTTACAGCATCTTTCCAAACCGGCAGGTCACGCGTGCTGTCACGATATCACTCACCGTGACGGGTGTCGGTGGGCGGCAAAATGCCAGGTCAGGCGGTCCAGAGGCCGAGGTCGTCGAGGTGCTTCACCAGGCGCTCGGCGCCGTCGGTGAAGTGGCGGGCCATGACGGGGCGGGCCGCGTCGGCGTCGTTGGCCGCCAGGGCCGCCAGCAGCGCCTCGTGGTCGGTGACCATGGCGGCGCGCCAGGCGGCGTCGGCGGCGTAGAAGCGGGTCGGCGTGTAGCGGGTCGCGGCCCGCAGCAGCCACGACAGCTTGCGGGCGTCGGCGAGCCGGTTGATGCCGCGGTGGAACTCGAACTCCAGCTGCTCCACCTTGCTCGCCTGCCGTGCCTGCGCGGCCTTGGCCAGCCGCTGGTGCACCGCGCGCAGCTCGTCCAGCTGTGCCGGGGTGATGACGGTGGCGACCCGGGCGACCAGCTCGCCGGCGATGTGCCCCTGCAGCCCGAAGACGTCGATGATGTCCTGCCGGGACAGTGGCGCGACCACGTGCCCGCGGCGCGGCTGCAGCTCGACCATGTCCTCGGCGCGCAGCATCAGCAGCGCCTCGCGGACCGGGGTGATGCTCAGCCCGGTCTCCTCGGCGACCTGCTCGAGCCGGATCCGCGAGCCGGGGCGCAGCTGGCCGGACATGATCCGGTCCCGCAACAGGCTCGCCACGGTCTCCGACAACTGCGGGCGGCCGTCTGACAGCTTGGACATGCCCGCAATAGTATCAAATGTCAAAAGTCAAAGAGGGAGCGCGATGAGCAGTGCCCTGCGGGTCGAGACCCGCGACGGCGTACGCACGATCTGGTTCGACCGGCCGGACCACCGTAACGCCATGACGTGGGAGATGTTCCGCGACTACTACGCGGCGCTCAAGGCGGCCGACGACGACCCGGCGGTCCGCGCGATCGTCGTCACCGGCGCCGGTGACTGGTTCTGCGCCGGCGCCGACCCTGCCGCGCTGCAGGCGTTGCTCGACCCCGGGCACCGCGACCGGCTGCTGCACGAGCTCGGCTTCGCGCCGCACCTGCCGCTGACCCTCGGCACGCCGATCGTCGCCGCGGTCAACGGCGGCGCCGCAGGCCTCGGGCTCGTCCACGCCCTCTACGCCGACGTGCGGTTCCTCGCCGCCGAGGCGCGCCTGTCCACCGCGTTCAGCCGGCTCGGCCTCATCGCCGAATACGGCAGCGCCTGGCTGCTGCCCCGCCTGATCGGCGTCGGGAACGCCATGGACCTGCTCGTCTCCGGCCGCAAGATCGACGCGGCGGAGGCGCAGCGGATGGGCCTGGCGCAGCGGGTCCTGCCCCGCGCCGAGGTCCTGCCCGCCGCCCAGGCCTACGCCGCCGACCTCGCCGTGCACTGCGCGCCGTCGTCGATGGCGATCATCCGGCGCCAGGTGTGGGCCGGCCTGGACAGCACCGCACAGGACGCGACCGCCGACGCCGTCCGCCTGATGGGGGAGTCCCTGTCAGGCCCGGACTTCCGTGCCGCGGCGGCAGCGTTGGTACAGGGCAGCACACCGAGGTGGGACGCATGAGCGGCCGGAGTACAGCGGAGGAACTGCGGATCGGCAGCGCAGCGGAGGTGGCGGCATGACCGGACCGCTCACGGGTGTCAGGGTCCTGGAGCTCGCCGGTATCGGGCCCGGACCGTTCGCCGCCATGCTGCTGGCCGACCTCGGCGCCGACGTCGTGCGCGTCGACCGCCCCGAGCCCGGCCCGCTGGCCGCCGGCGACCCCCGCACCGACCTGCTCAACCGCGGCAAGCGCTCGATCGTCGTCGACCTGAAGGACCCCGCTGGCGCCGGCCGGGTCCTCGACCTCGCCGCGAAGGCCGACATCGTCGTGGAAGGCTGGCGCCCCGGCGTCGCCGAGCGCCTCGACGTCGGCCCGGACGCGGCCCTGGAGCGCAACCCGGCCCTGGTGTACGGGCGGATGACCGGCTGGGGTCAGGACGGCCCGCTCGCGCAGACCGCCGGGCACGACGTCGACTACATAGCGCTCGCCGGCGCCCTGCACCCGATCGGCGCCGCCGACGGCCCGCCGCAGATCCCGCTCAACCTCGTCGGCGACTTCGGCGGCGGCTCGCTGTACCTCGTCGTCGGCTGCCTCGCCGCGCTGCACGTCGCACGTACCACGGGCGTGGGGCAGGTCGTGGACGCCGCGATCGTCGACGGCACCGCGCACCTCACCACGATGTTCGCCGGGTTCCTCGCCACCGGCGCCTGGCGCCCGCAGCGGGGGCGGAACCTGCTCGACGGCGGCGCCCCGTTCTACGCCGTCTACGCCACCGCCGACGGCGGGCACATGGCCGTCGGTGCCCTGGAGCCGCAGTTCTACGCCGAGCTGCTGCGCCTGCTCGGCCTCGACGCCGACCCGGACCTGCCCGCCCAGCACGACGTCAAGGGCTGGCCCGTACTACGGGAGCGGCTCACAGCGGTATTCGCCACCCGTACCAGAGCGGAATGGACCGCCGTGTTCGACGGCACCGACGCGTGCGTGTCGCCGGTGCTGTCGCTCGCCGAGGCCGCGGGCCACCCGCACCTGGTCGCGCGCGGCACCTTCGAGGTCCACAACGGCATCGTGCAGCCCGCCGCCGCGCCCCGCTTCTCGCAGACCCCGGGCGCGATCGGTGGCCTGCCACCGGTGCCCGGGCAGCACACCGACGACGTCCTCAAGGACTGGCTGGGAGGCCCGTGATGCGCATCGCCACCGCACTCCCGGTGGACGCCGACCCGAGGGCGGCCGCCGACCGCGTCGCGGCCTGGGAGGACGACGGGCTCGACATCGTGTGGGTGTCCGAGGCGTACGGGTTCGACGCGCCGACCGTCATGGGCTACCTCGCGGCGAAGACGACGAGGCTCAGCATCGGATCCTCGATTCTGCCGCTGTACTCCCGTACCCCCGCGCTCATCGCGCAGACCGCCGCCGGCCTCGACGCGGTCTCCGGCGGCCGCGCCATCCTCGGCGTCGGCGCCTCCGGGCCGCAGGTCGTCGAGGGCTGGCACGGCGTCCCGTACGACAGGCCGCTCGCCCGTACCCGCGAGCTGATCGGCATCTGCAGGAGGGTGTGGCGCCGCGAGACCCTCGTCAACGACGGCTCCTACCAGCTGCCGCTCCCGCCCGGCGCCGGGACGGGCCTCGGCAGGCCGCTGAAGATCCTCAGCCACCCGGTCCGCGACAGCATCCCGATCTACGTCGCGGCGCTCGGCGACCGCAACGTGCGGATGACCGCCGAGCTCGCCGACGGCTGGATGCCGTTCCTGTACGACCCTTCCCGCGCCGCCGACGTGTGGGGCGCCGCCCTGGCCGCCGGCCGGGAGAAACGCGACCCGGCGCTGGGGCCGCTGGAGATCGCCGCCGGCGGGCCGCTCGCGATCGGCGACGACGTCACCGGGCTGCGGGACCTGGCCCGCCCGCTGATCGCGCTCTACGTCGGCGGGATGGGCGCCAAGGACCGCAACTTCTACCACGACCTCGTCAGCCGGTACGGGTTCGCCGCCGAGGCCGACCGCATCCAGGAGCTGTACCTGGCCGGCCGCAAGGAGGAGGCGGCCGCCGCCGTGCCGGCGGAGCTGCTGGAACGCACCAGCCTCATCGGGCCGGAGAGCTACGTCCGGGACCGGGTGCGGGCATACCGCGACGCCGGCGTCACGATCCTCAACGTGACGCCCCTCGGGCCCGACCCCCGCCGCCTGATCGCCGCCGTCAAAGCCATGACCCAGTAGGGAGTCACCGTGGAGCGCACCGTCTTCACCGCCGAGCACCGGGCGTTCGCCGAGCTGGTGCGGGCGTTCATCGACAAGGAGATCGCCCCGCACCACGAGCGGTGGGAGGCCGACGGGGTCGTCGACCGGGACGTGTGGCGGGCCGCCGGCGCCGCCGGCCTGCTCGGGTTCTTCGTCGACGAGCGTTACGGCGGCGCCGGCGTCACCGACCGGGTGTTCAGCGCCGTCCTCACCGAGGGCCTCGCCCGCGCCGGCGCGACCGGGCCCGCGTTCGGCCTGCACAACGACATCATCGGCCCGTACCTCACCGACCTCACCGACGAGGAGCAGAGGCGGCGGTGGCTGCCGGGCTTCTGCTCCGGCGACATCATCACCGCCATCGCCATGTCGGAGCCGGGTGCGGGCAGCGACCTGCAGGGCATCACCACCACCGCGGTGCGCGACGGCGACACGTACGTCCTGAACGGGCAGAAGACGTTCATCAGCAACGGCATCCTGTCCGACCTCGTCATCGTCGTCGCCCGTACCGACCCGGCGGCGGGGCACCGGGGGATCAGCCTGCTCGTCGTCGAGCGCGGCATAGCCGGCTTCGAGCGGGGCCGCAACCTCGACAAGATCGGGCAGAAGGCGCAGGACACCGCCGAGCTGTTCTTCTCCGACGTGCGGGTGCCGGCCGCGAACCTGCTCGGCGAGGAGGGGCAGGGCTTCGCGTACCTCATGCGGAACCTGCCCTTCGAGCGGCTGTCGATCGCCGTCGCCGCGCTCGCCGCGGCCGAGGCCGTGTTCGAGCAGACCGTGGCGTACTGCCGGCAGCGGCAGGCGTTCGGCAAGCCGATCGGCAGCTTCCAGCACAACCGGTTCGTGCTGGCGGAGCTGGCGACGGAGCTGCGCCTCGGCCGGGTCTTCGTGGACCGCTGCCTGGTCGAGCCGACGCTGACGGCCGAGACGGCGGCGATGGCGAAGTGGTGGTGCACGGAGCTGCAGCAGCGCACCGTGGACCGGTGCCTGCAGCTGCACGGCGGCTACGGGTACATGCGCGAATATCCGGTGGCGAAGGCGTTCCTGGACTCGCGGGTGCAGACCATCTACGGCGGCACCACGGAGATCATGAAGGAAGTGATCGGCCGGTCGCTGGGGCTGTGAGCAGGCCCGCCTCCCGCACCTGGGTCAGGGAGACCGTGGCGAGGCTGAGCTCGTGCGGCGCCGGATCGTCGACGAGGACGATCCGGCGCAGGCTCGGCAGGTCCGCGAGGATCGGCCGCCATCTGGCCAGCTCGGCGGCGCTCTCCAGCACGAGCAGCTGCGGTGCGGCGTGCCGGGCGAGGTGCCGCAGCCGGTCGGGGCGCGTCGCCGGGTCGACCGCCGCGGGCACCGCGCCGAGCGAGGCGGCGGCGAGGTCGATCAGCCACTGCTCGGCCCGGCCGGGCAGCACGATCAGCAGCCTGCCGCCGGGCCTGAGCCCGATCCGGGTCAGGCCGCGGGCGAGCATTGCCACCTCGGGGGGAAGGTCGGCGTCCATGGCTTCATTCCGGGCGCAGCATCGGCACGAGGAACTGGCGGGCGACCGCCGCCAGCTGCTCCTCGTCGTCGAGGTCGACGACCTTGCTCGGGATCGCGAGGAACGACGCGGAGACCCGGACCATCATCTCGGCGACGAGGTCGGCGTCGAGGTCGCCGGGCAGGTTGCCGGCGCGCTGCTCCTGGCGCAGCTGCCCGGCGACGAACTGCCGCACGGTGGCGAGGGTCTGCCCGCCGTCGCCGAGCATCGACGGCATGAGCAGGTCGGGCTCGGCGGCCATGAGCCCGCCGATGAGCGGGTTGCGCCGGATCGCCCGCAACGAGCTCACGAACCCGAACACGACCCGGTCGGCGACGGTCTCGGCCTGCTGGATGTCGGTGAGGAACACCTCGAAGTAGCGCCGGAACTCGCGGCGCACGACGTGCTCGACGAGGAGGTCCTTGGTGGCGAACCGCCGGTAGACGGTGATCCGGGAGACGCGGGCCCGCCGGGCCACGTCCTCCATGGTGGAGCGCTGGATGCCCATGCGGCAGAACTGCTCGTAGGCCGCGTCGAGGATGCGGCCGCGGGCCTCGTCGAGGTCGTCGACGCGCTCGACGGCGTCGAGGTAGGCACGCTCCAGCAACGACTGGTCCGGGTCCACGATCACCTCCTGCTGGTGCCGATTCTGCCCTGCCCGGCAGTCGATGTCACTGGATGCCTTGTGATTGCCGACACCATGTGTTGTCATCGATGATACACGGACGCGGGATGCGTTTCATCGTATCACCGCCGGTCCGGTACTCGAAGGAGGCGAAGGCATGGGCAACATCAGCCGGCGCAAGGTATTGACCACCGGCACTGCATTGGGTGCGCTCGGCGCGCTGAGCGTCGCCACGCCGGCCTGGAGCTGGTCGCCCGCCGGGTCGGTGGCCGGCGCGGGACCCGGCGCCGACCCGCGCTGGGTGTGGGACGACGAGGCCGACCCGCTGGTCGCGTCGCTGCTCGACCGCGGCGACGTGCCGCAGGTCAACGCGCTGCTGCGCACCTGGAAGAAGAACGGCCAGCCGCTGCCCGACGGGCTGCCGGCCGACCTGCGCGACTTCATGGAGCGGGCCCGCCAGCTGCCCGCGTGGACCGACCAGCGCAAGCTGGCCCTGGCCGTCGAGTTCAACCGCAAGCGCGGCCTCTACCTCGGCGTCCTGTACGGCCTGGCCAGCGGCATGATGAGCACCGTCATCCCGCACGAGGCCCGGGCCGTGTACTACTCCCAGGGCGGCGCGGACATGAAGGACCGCATCTC
Organism: Dactylosporangium sp. NPDC006015; assembly: GCF_040614215.1. Taxonomy (NCBI): domain Bacteria; kingdom Bacillati; phylum Actinomycetota; class Actinomycetes; order Micromonosporales; family Micromonosporaceae; genus Dactylosporangium; species Dactylosporangium sp. NPDC006015. The sequence goes on along the minus strand of NZ_JBEXUD010000015.1, from coordinate 23,504 downwards.
CAAGACCGCCAAGCTCGGCTACGACATCGGCTCGCTCAAGGCCTACCAGCCCGACGGCGAGATGATCGTGACCTGCGTCAAGACCCGCCTCGTCCACGCCGCCGTGCGCCACCTGCTGCCGCAGTCGCCGTACTGGCCGGGCGCCGCCGACGAGCAGATCCCGATCAGCCAGCGCGACATGATGGTCACCTGGCACAGTCTGCCCACCACCGTGATGCAGAAGCTGGCCGACTGGCGGGTGCCGATCCCCGCCGCCGAGTCCGACGCGTTCCTGCACTCGTGGCAGGTCGGCGCGCACATGCTCGGCATCCGCGACGAGTACATCCCCGCGTCGTGGGCCGAGGCCAACTCGCAGGCCGCCCAGGTCCTCACCCCGGTCCTGGCGCCGACCCCGGAGGGCATCAAGCTCGCCGACATCCTGCTCAGCCTGGGCGCCGTCGTCGACGCCGGCATCCTCACCAAGCCGATCCTGGGCTCCTTCACCCGCTTCATGCTCGGCGACCAGATCGCCGGGTGGCTGCGGATCCCGCGCGAGCCGGTCTGGGACTCGCTGCTCAAGGTCGCCTGGGGGCCGTTCATCGCCGTCCGCGAAGGGCTGCTGCCCTTCCCGCTCGCCCCGCAGGCGTACTGGCTCTTCGACGAGTTCCTGCGCAAGGCGGCGCTGCTGTTCCTGTCCGAAGCCGGCCCGATCAGCATCGAGATCCCGCAGACCAACCGCCCTTCATGAATTGGACATCATCGATATGACGGAATTGAGCAGACGCAAAGTGCTGATGGCCGGCGGCGCCCTCGGGGCGCTCGGCGCGCTGAGCGTCGCGACGCCGGCCTGGACCTGGGCCCCCGAAGGGTCGATCGCCGGCGCCGGCGTGGGCGCCGACCCGCGCTGGGTGTGGGACGAGGAGGCGGACCCGCTCGTCGCGTCGCTGCTCGACCGCGGCGGCGTCCCGGAGGTCAACCGGCTGCTGTGGGACTGGACCCGCAACGACCAGCCCACGCCCGCCGGCCTGCCCGCCGACGTGAAGGCGTTCATCGACCACGCCCGGCAGCTGCCGGACTGGGCCGACCGCGGCAAGCTCGAGGCCGCCGCGACCTTCAACAAGTCCCGCGGCCTCTACCTCAACCTGCTCAACGGCGTCGGCGGCGGCATGCTGAGCACCGCCATCCCCAAGGAGGCCCGCGCGGTCTACTACTCCAAGGGTGGCGCCGACATGGAGGACCGCGTCGCCAAGACGAGCATCCTCGGCTTCGCCGTCGGCGCGCTCAACGCCTACCGCCCCGACGGCAACTGCATCGTCAACGCCGTCAAGACCCGGCTCGTGCACGCCGCCGTCCGGCACCTGCTGCAGCAGTCCCCGCACTGGGACGGCACCATCCCGATCAGCCAGGAGGACATGCTCGTCACCTGGCACACCCTGCCGACCTTCGCGATGCGCAAGATGCGCGAGTGGAAGGTGCCGATCCCCGCCGCCGACGCCGAGGCCTACCTGCACGTCTGGCAGGTCACCGCGCACCTGCTCGGCATCCGCGACGAGTACATCCCCGCCACGTGGACCGCCGCGAACGCCCAGTCCGACCAGGTCCTGCCCCGCAACATGGGACCGACCCCGGAAGGCGTCATCCTCACCGACGTCCTGCTCGGCCAGCTCGCCGAGCAGACCAGCCCCGGCAGCGTCAGCCGGCCGCTGTGCAACGCGCTCGCCCGGTACCTCGTGGGCAACCAGGTCGCCGACTGGGACGCCATCCCGCGCGAGCCGGTGTGGGACCCGCTGATCGCCACCGTCTGGCCGCCGCTCGTGAAGTTCCGCGAGGGCCTCATGCCGCTGCCGCTCGTCCCCGCCGCCGCGTGGGTCGTCGACGAGGCGGTCCGCCAGTACATCCTCTTCTACCTCACCAAGGGTCAGGAGACGAAGATCGAGATCCCCACCATCAACCGGCCGTCGTGAGCGAGGGCATCCGGCGGCGGCAGTTCATCGGCTTCGTCGTCGCCGCTCCTGTACTGGTGACCGCCGCCGCACTGGATGCCCCGGCACCCGCCGCTGCCGCCGCCGACATCACCGACATCGTGGACCTCAACGACCTCATGACCGTGGCCGCCCTGCCGACCTCGGGCCTCATCTCCGTCGAGGTCACCCCGGACGGCACCGTGTCGTTCGCGCTGCCCCGCGCCGAGGTCGGGCAGGGCATCACCACCTCCACCGCCATGCTGATCGCCGAGGAACTGTCCGTGCCGCTGGAGCGGGTGCGGGTGACGCTCGCCGACGCCCGGCCCGAGCTGCTGTTCAACCAGCTGACCGGTGGATCCAACACCACCATCGCCACCTACACGCCGATCCGGGTCGCCGCCGCGATCGCCCGGACCCGGCTCCTGCAGGCCGCCGCGGTGTCCTTCGGCACCGCCGTGGCCGACCTGACCCTGCGGGCCGGAGTGATCACCGATCGCTCCGGCCGGCACGTCGACATCGGAGCGCTCGCCGTCGCGGCGGCGAGCGCCCGCACCACACAGATGGCGGTGGAGCTCACCGCCCGCGAGAGCTTCACCGTCATCGGCAAGCCCCACAACCGCGTCGACGCCCGTGACGCCGTCACCGGCCGCAAGCGCTTCGCCATGGACCTCGACGTCCCCGACGCCAAACCGACCATGGTCTGCCGCCCGCCGACCATCAACGGCAAGGTCGGCTCGGTCGCCAACCTCGCCGAGGTCCAGGCGATGCCCGGCGTCACCCACGTCGTCGTCATCGGCACCGGCGTCGCCGTCCGCGCCCAGACGTTCGGCCAGTGCATCGACGCCGTCCGCGCCCTGCGCGTCACCTGGCGGCCCGGCACCGCCGAAGGCAAGTCCGACCAGACCATCCGGCAGGAGCTCGCCCTCGCCGAGCTGCCGATCGGGCTGCGGCCGCCGACCCCGGTCGTCGACGCCCGCTTCACCTTCCACTTCCGCAACAACAGCGCCCTGGAGCCCAACTGCGCCATCGCCGACGTCCGCGCCGGCCGCGCCGAGATCTGGTCGGCGCTCAAGGCACCGATCGTCGCCAAGCAGGCGATCGCCGCCAAGCTCGGCCTGCCGGCCGGCGCCGTCACCGTCCACGTCACCGAGGGCGGCGGCTCGTTCGGCCGCAAACTGTTCTTCGACGCCGCCCTCGAGGCCGCCGAGGTGTCCCAGAAGATCGGCCGGCCGGTGAAGCTCATGTGGCACCGCGCCGACGACTCCCGCCAGGGCCGCGTGCACCCGATGGCGACGTCGCGGGTGCGCGCCGCGTACCTCGGCAACACCGTCCTCACCTACGACCAGCGGCACACCAGCGTCGCCACCGACCTCAGCCACGGCCTCGGCGAGATCATCACCGCCTTCGCCGCCCGGCTGCCCGTCGGCGACATCGGCTTCTCCGAGACGTTCTTCCAGCTCAGCCAGACGATGTCCTACGACTTCGGGGTCACCAGCCGGCTGCTCAACGAGACCGACAAGGGCTTCAACACCGGCAGCATGCGCAACGTCTACTCACCCGACGTCACCTGCGCCCGTGAGCTCGTCGTCGACCAGCTCGCCGCCCGCATGGGCCGGGACCCGTACCAGTTCCGGCGGGCCTTCCTGCGCGACGACCGCTCCCGCGCCGTGCTCGACCGGGTCGCCACCGCCGGCGGCTGGGGCCGTTCCCTACCGGCCGGCGTGGCGCAGGGCATCGCGTTCCACGCCGAGTACAAGGCCGTCAGCGCCGTCCTCGTCGAGCTCGACTGCCGCCCCGCCACCGTCAACCGCCCCGTCCGCGACGGCGTCGCCGGTCCCCGCGTCACCCGCGCGGTGGTCGCCGTCGACGTCGGCCTCGCCGTCAACCCGCGCGGGCTGGAGGCGCAGATGATGGGCTGCGTCATGGACGGCATCGCCCTGGCGCTGACGTCCAGCCTGCACCTGCGCGACGGGTACTTCCTCGAGGCCAGCTGGGACAACTACTTCTACACCCGCCAGTGGAACACCCCACCCGACCTGCAGGTCATCGTCATGCCCAGCACGTCCGACCAGCCCGGCGGCGCCGGCGAGCTCGGCGTGGCCGCCTCGATGGCCGCGGTCGCGTGCGCCTACGGCCGGGCCACCGGCACCATGCCGACCACGTTCCCGATCAACCACGGCACGCTGTCCTTCACCCCCAAGCCGACCGTCCCGCCGATCCCGCCGTCGCCCACCGACGGGCTTGCCTAGGAGCCGCTCGCATGCCCCAGCACACCTTCCGCGTCAACGGCTCCCAGGTCACCGTCGACGCCGCCGACGACGAGCGCCTGCTGTGGGTGCTGCGCGACCTCCTCGGGATCACCGGCCCCAAGTACGGCTGCGGCATCAACGTCTGCAAGGCCTGCACCAGCCACCTCAACGGCCGGGCCGTGAACCCGTGCGCCATCCCGGTGAAGGACCTCGCCCCCACCGACGAGGTCACCACCATCGAGGGCCTGGCCGCCACCGCCGGCGGCGACCTGCACCCCATGCAGCAGGCGTGGCTCGACCACGACGTGGCCCAATGCGGCTACTGCCAGCCCGGCCAGATCATGGCCGCCGTCGACCTCGTCCGCCGCACCGCCGCCGAGGGCCGCGACATCACCGACGCGGACCTCGACACCCTGCGCAACATCTGCCGCTGCGGCACGTACCCCCGCATCCGCGCCGCCATCAAGGACGCCGCGAAGCGAATGTAGCCCTCGTCAGCTCGGGCACTGGATCGACAGGGCCGCCATCGCCGCGTTCGCCTTGGTGTAGATGTCGCCGATCTTCACGCCGTCGTTGCGGGCGGTGTACTGCTTGAGCTCGCTCACCAGGTTGGCGAGCGGCTGCCGCAGCTCGGCCTGCTGCACCTTGCCGGCCGGCGGCTCCAGCGCCGCCAGACACTCCTTGCCGATCGCCAGCTCCTCGTCGATCGAACTGAGGAATGCGACGTTGTCCTTGCCCTTGCTGAGGGCGATCGGCGGCTACGCGGCGAGGGCGGCGAGGAGGTTGTCCACCGCGGCCTCGGCCGCGCGGCGTGAGCTCTCGGCCGTGGCCGCGCCCAGGTGCGGCGTCGGCACCACCCGGGGCTGACGCAGCAGCTCGGAGGGCTCCGGCGGCTCGCGGTCGAAGGCGTCGACCGAGTAGAGCGCGATCCGCCCGGCGCGCAGCTCGGCCAGCAGGGCGGCCTCGTCGACCAGCGTCGAGCGGGCCGTGTTGAGCAGCACCACGTCGTCGCGCAGCAGGGCCAGCTCGGCCGCGCCGAGCAGCGGCCCGTCCGGGGACGGGGGCACGTGCAGGGACACGACCTCGCTCGTGCGCAGCAGCACGTCGAGAGACACCAGCGGCACGTCCGCGACGTCGACGAACGGGTCGTGGGCCATCACGGTCATGCCGAGCCCGCGGGCCAGCCCGGCGAGGCGGCGCCCGATCGCGCCGTAGCCGACGATGCCCAGGCTGCGCCCGGCCGCCTCCCGGCCGGTGCTGCGCTGCCACGTGCCCGAGCGCAGCGCTTCGGCCGCCTCGGGCAGGCCGCGCAGGCCCATCAGGGTCAGCGCCAGGGCCAGCTCGGCGACGCCCTGCGCGTTGGCGCCCCGGGCGGTGATGACCCGCACGCCGTGCGCCTCCGCGGCGCGCGCGTCGATCGCGTCGCTGCCGGCCCCGTTGCGGCTGATGACGCGGAGGCGGTCGGCGCGGGCCAGGACCTCGGCACCGATCGGCTCCACGCCCGCGACCCAGCCGACCACGCCGGGCACCGCGTCGAGCAGTTCCTCGGTGGTGGGCTGGCGCCCGGGCGACGGGGTGACGATCTCGTAGCCGGCGGCGCTGAGCCGGTCCAGCGCGGGCGAGCCCGCCGCCGACATGCTGCGCGGCGTGACCAGGACCTTCATGCGGCCACGACCGGCGCGACGGGGTTGAGCACGCGGATGAGGCGGGTGACCTCGGCGGCCATGACGTCGCGGGCGGGCGCCACGTACTTGCGGGCGTCCATGAGTTTCGGGTCGGCCTCCAGGCGGGCGCGGACCACGGCGGTGAAGCACTTGTTGAGGTGGGTGGCGATGTTGACCTTCGTCATGCCGGCGGTCACCGCCCGGGCCAGCGTCTCGTCGTCGACGCCGGAGGAGCCGTGCAGCACGAGGGGCACCGGCACCCGGGCCGCGATCGCCGCGACCAGCTCCACGTCCACGACGGCGTTGCGGGTCGCCATGGCGTGCGAGGTGCCGACGGCCACGGCCAGGGAGTCCACGCCCGTGTCGGCCACGAACGCGGCGGCGTCGCCGGGGTCGGTGCGTACCCCGGGGGCGTGCACGCCGTCCTTGCCGCCGACCTCGCCCAGCTCGGCCTCGACCGCGACCCCGGCGGCGTGGCAGAAGGCCACGACCTCGCCCGTGACGGCCCGGTTGCGCGCGTCGTCGAGCCGGGAACCGTCGAACATGACCGAGGTGAAGCCCAGGTCGACCGCCTCGTGGACCAGGTCGACGTCCTCGGCGTGGTCCAGGTGCAGCACGACCGGCACCGTCGCGGCCTCGGCGAGGGCCCGGGCGGCCAGGGCCAGCGGGCGCAGGGAGCCGTGGTAGCGGACCGCGTTCTCGCTGATCTGCATGATGAGCGGCGCCGTGGCCGCCTCGGCGCCGGCGACGAGCGCCTCGGCGTGTTCGAGCAGGGTGGTGTTGAAGGCGCCGACGCCGTGCCCGCTGGCGCGGGCGGCGGCGAGGATGGGGCGTGGATCAGCGAGGGGCACGGTGGAACTCCAAGAGCGTTATGTGACTTCGGACTGGGCCCGCACGGCCGCGCGGGCGGCGTGGAAGCGGGCCCGGGGCAGGGCGTAGTCGGCGGCCGCACCGGCGCGCGGGGCGACGACGTCGGCCTCGCCGGCCTCGGTGCCGGCGGCCAGCGGGGCGGTCGAGTCCCAGGCGCCGATGCCGAGCCAGCCCAGGGCCGCCGCGCCGAGCGCCGCGCAGTGCTGGGCGTCGGCGGGGCGGGTGACGGGCCGGTCGAGCAGGTCGGCGAGGACCTGGAGCAGGAGGGCGCCGCGGGCGCCGCCGCCGACGGCGGTGATCGGGGCGCCGGGCGGCGCGCCGGCGAGCATCACCGCGGCGGCGTCGGCCAGGCTGAAGCCGATGCCCTCCACGACGGCGCGGGCGACGTGGCCCTGGGTGTGGCCGAGGTCGAGCCCGAGGAACGCGCCGCGCACGGAGGGGCCGCCTTCCACGACGGTGCCGCCGGCGAGCGTCGGCACGCAGGTCAGGCCGGCGGCGCCGACGGGGGCCTCGGCCGCCTCGGCCAGCAGCGCGTCGAGGTCGCCGTCCCGCCCGAGCAGGCCGGCCAGCCAGGTGAGGCTGCTGCCGCCGCCGAACGTGGACAGCGCCGAGACGTACAGGCCGGGCAGCACGTGGTCGAAGACGAACGGCCGCTGCACGGCGTCGAGGACCGGCTCGGCGCCGGCGACGGTGACCCAGTTGGACGAGCCCAGGGAGAGGTACGCGGCGCCGGGCCGGTCCAGGCCGGCGCCGAGGGCCATGCAGGAGTTGTCGACGCCGCCGGCCACGACGGGCACCCCGGCCGGGATGCCGGTCTCGGCGGCGGCCGCCGCGGTGACGGTGCCGACGACCGCGGTGGAGGCGACGATGTCAGGCCACCAGCCGGCCGGCACGCCGAGCGCCGTGAACACGTCCGGGCGCAGGGTGCGGGTCAGCAGGTCGTAGGCGCCCGACCCGGAGGCGTAGCTGGGGTCGGTGGCCTGCACGCCGGTGAGCCGGGCGTTGATCCAGTCCTTGCTGCCCAGGATGCGTGCGACCCGGGGGCCCAGCGGTGTCCCGGACCGCAGCCAGGCCGCCTTGAACACGGTGTACATGCCGGCGGGGAAGCCGTTGCCCGTGGACGCGTACCAGTCGTGCTCGGCCAGGTGCCCGAAGAAGGCCGTCGCGGCGGCCTCGCCGCGCACGTCCGACCAGATGGGCACGGACTCCAGCAACAGCGCGCCGTCCGTGTCGACCGGGACCATCGCCAGGCTGTGCCCCGACAGCGCCACGGCCCGGACCCGGTGCCCGGACAGCGGCAGCCGGCTCGTCGCGGCGGCCAGGGCGGCCCACCAGTCGGCCGGGCGCTGCTCGTGGCGACCCGGGGCCGGATAGTCGGTCGGGTAGGCGACGAACGCGGTGGCGAGCACGCGCGCGGAGGCGTCGACGAGGGCGGCCTTGCAGCCGCCGGTGCCGAGGTCGAAGGCGAGGACCACATCAAGCGTCGTCATGCGCGCGGCATCCCCGATCGCATCCGGGACAGCCGCGTCTTCATGGTGCGGATGTCCTCCAGGGCGGACTCCTCGCGGCGCAGCAGCACCATCGTGGCGAGGATGTCGACGACGACGAGCTGGGCCAGGCGCGAGATCGTCGGCGTGTAGACGTCGGTGTTGTCCAGCGACTCGACGAGGATGGCGATGTTGGACAGGTCGGCCAGCGGCGACGGGCCGCCGGTGATGCCGATGACGGTGGCGCCGCGCTCCCGCGCGACGCGCACGGTGTCGAGGATGGACACGGTGCGGCCGGTGTTGGAGATGGCCACGAACGCGGTGTCTGGCCGGCTGGTCGAGGCGGCCAGGAACTGCTGGTGGGTGTCGATCTGGGCCGAGCACGGCACGCCGAAGAGCGGGAACTTCTGCTCGGCGTCCATCGCCACGATCCCGGACGCGCCGAGGCCGATGAACACGATGTTCGAGCAGGAGGCGAGGGTGTCCACGGCCCTGCCGATCGCGTCGAGATCGAGGTGGCGGCGCACGTGGTCCAGCGAGGTGATGGAGAAGTCGAAGATCTTGCCGACCGTGGTGGCGGTGTCGTCCTGGGCCTCGATGACCGACTGGGTGGCCGGCACGCCGAGCGCGACGCTCTGCGCCAGCTGGATGCGGAAGTCGTGGAAGCCGTCGCAGCCGATGGCGTTGGCGAAGCGCACGATCGTGGGCTGGCTGACCCCGGCCGCCTCGGCGAGCTCGGCCAGGGTCATCTGCACCACGCCGCGCGGGTTGGCCAGCACCACGTCGGCGACCTTGCGCTCGGAGCGGCGCAGCTGGTCGAGGTGCTGGTTGATCCGGACGAGCACGGGGCCGCCGGCCGGGCCGTTCATCGACGCCCCCGCAGGATCATCGTGGCGCCGTGCACCGGCAGCTGGACGGTGACGCCGAGGCGCCCGGCGAGGCCGAAGTCGAACCCGGCCGGGTCGGCGGAATTGAAGGCGAACATGCCCCAATGATGTGGGACGAGGGTGCCGATCCCGGCGGCGGCGCACAACCGCACGGCCTCCTCGAAGGTGAAGTTGCCGGGCACGCCGTTGTCGCGGCGGTGCGCGTCGCGCCCGTTGACCGGCAGCAGCGCCACGTCGACGGCCATGGACCCCAGCCACTCGGCCAGGCCGTCCCAGGGCGCGCAGTCGCCGGAGTGGTAGACCCGGGTGCCGGCGGCGTCGATGACGTAGCCGAGGAACCGGTCGTCGCCGTGCTCGTCGAGCTCGCGCTCCTCGTGGGCGGAGGGCACCGCGCTGATCGCGAACGGGCCGTAGCCGGTCTGCTCGCCTGCGCGCAGCGGGTCCAGCCGGGACGCGTCCGCGCCGCTGCGGCGCAGTGCCTCCCCGATGACGGCGCGCGGGCAGACCAGGCGCAGCCGCGGCTGTCCTGCCATGAGCGGGGTCAGGGTCGCGGGGTCCATGTGGTCGGTGTGCGCGTGGGTGCACACCACGGCGACCAGCGGCGGCAGCTGCCGCGGGGCGAGCGGGGCGGGGCGCATGCGGGTGTGCGGGAACAGGCGCCCGGCGTACTTCTCGGCGAGTGAGTCGGACAGGTACGGGTCGACGGCGAGGTGCGCCACCCCCGCGGTGAGCACGAACCCGGCCTGGCCGAGCCAGCGGGCCAGCATGGTCACCGGACCTCCTGCGCCGCGGCGTAGAGCCGGTCGAAGCCGGCGCCCTCCGTCGGCAGGCCGAGGTCGAAGACGGCGTCGATGGCGCGGGTCCAGCCGTGCACGAAGTACCGCCACCCGTCCTCGACGGTGAGCGCGTCGGCGGCGGCGCGGGCCCGGGCCTGGCGCAGGAAGCCCAGCTCGCCGCGGTAGTTGAACTCCCAGACCGCCCCGCCGCGCGGGAAGACGGCCGCGTCGGTGAGCGGCGAGCCGGGCCGGTCCTTGCCCATCCCGGTCGCGTTGACCACGAGCGCGCCGGGGGCCAGCTCGGCCAGCAGCGCGTCGTGGTTGTCGCCGCGGGCCAGCAGGCGGGACTGCCAGGCGATGCCCGGGTCGCCCCCGGCGGTCGCCTTGACGATGGCGGTCAGGCGCTCCTCGGCGATGTCGGTGACGACGACGCTCGCGGGGGCGTCGGGGCCGGACCGGTGGGCGAAGTAGTCGCACAGCGCGAGGGCGGCGCCGCCCGCGCCCATGACGAGCACGTCGCGCCCGGCGAGGGCGGGCACGATCGCGTGCAGTGACAGCTCGCTGGTGATGGTGTCCAGCGCCAGTCCGTCGATGCGGCCGTCGCCGGCGACGAGGGCGCTGACTTCGTGCAGCCGCGCGGCGTCGCCGTTGACGCCGCGCAGCTGGTCCTGGGTGGCGGCGTAGAGGTCGAGCTTGTGGGTGGTGACCAGGGCGCCGCGGGAGAGGGGATCGTCGCGCAGGTGGGCCACGACCGCGCGGTAGTCGGCGGCGGGCGCACCGACGGGGATGTCGATGCCGGTCAGGTCGACGCCGTCGAGGCCGAGCAGGGGGCGCCAGGCGGCGAAGACGCGGTGGATGGCGGAGGAGCCGGTGGTGACGCCGACGAAGTACATGGTCGGCGCGGTGGCAGGGACCAGGGTGGCGGGGGTGAGGACGGTGGGCATCAGGCGCCGGCCTCGGCGACGAGCCGCACGGCGACGGCGGTGTTGATGCCGAAGCGGGTGGCGCCGGCGGCGATCAGCGCGCGGATCTGCTCCAGCGAGCGGACGCCGCCGGAGGCCTTGATCTCGGGCCCGGGGCCGGCGGCCGCGCGCATGATCTCGACGTGCCGCGGGGTGGTGGCCACGCCCTGCCAGCCGGTGCCGGTCTTGAGCGAGGTGGCCCCGGCGTCCAGGGCGGCGCGGGCGGCGTCGCGGAGCTGCCCCTCGTCGAGCAGCCCGACCTCCAGGATCACCTTCACGGGCACCGCGCCGCCGACCGCCGACAGCACCGCCGCCACGTCCCGGCCGGCCGCGGCGAGCTCGCCCGAGCGCACCAGGCCGATGTTCATGACGACGTCCATCTCCTGTACGCCGGCCTCGATGAGCCACCCTGCCTCGGCGACCTTGATCGGGGTGGCCGAGCCGCCGGAGGGGAACCCGACCGGCGAGCCGGCGTTGGTGGTGGACCCGGCCACCAGCGGGCGCAGCACCGGCAGCCAGGACGGCAGCACGTGCGCGGCCACGAAGTCGCCCTCGAGGGCGTGCCGGGCAAGGGCCTCGACGTCGGCGCGGCCGTGCTGGGCCTGGACCGCGCTGATGTCGACCATGCGGGCCAGGGCGCGGCCGGTCAGCTCATCGGGCGACATAGTTGGGGTTCTCCTTCAGGCGCCATTCCCCGGCGTCGTCGACGGCCAGGTGCCGCATGCCGCCGGCGCGGGCGATGATGCCGTAGTCCTGCCCGGCGTCGGCCGGGTAGCAGAAGACGGTGACCAGGTCGGTGTCGCCGACGTTGACGCTGCGGTGGATGTGCACCGGCGGGACGTAGGCGATGACGCCCGGCCGCAGCTCGGTGACGACGGTCTGCCCGTCGAGCGTCTCCATCAGCATGAGGCCGTGCCCGGCCAGGCAGTGGTAGATCTCGGTCCGGTCGTGCTGGGCGTGGATGTGCCCGCGGGTCATGTGGAACTCGTCGCCGACCTTGCCCGGCGAGAGCGTGGAGATGCCGGTGATGAGGTCGCCGGCCGCCTCGGACGGGCGGAACTCGTCGACGTGGTAGATGACCCGGTCGGCCTCCTGGGCCAGGCGGGCGGCGAACGCCCCGGCGTCGGCAAAGAGGCCGTCGAGGTCGGCCAGCCTCTTCTCGTACCGGCCCGTGCGGTTCGTCAGCCCGTCCGGCGTGACGACCAGTTCGGGGCCGCTGCGCACTTCGCTCACCGTGCTCCTCCGTCGTACGTGGTGCTTGCTGGCTTCAGTTTGTAGCAAACTTACAAGACCGTGTCACGTGGAAGTTGAATCCACTACAAAAAGCCACCTCGAATGTAGTGAAGTTCCACGATATTGCGACCGGCTACCTGGCTAAAAGCCCATGTAACCGGACATAAGCGCACACAAATTCGGGCGGAGCTGACACGCGTACGTAACGATCACAAAATCTTGCGTTGACAACTTCCGGACCGGATGTAGTGTGGCTCCACAAGTGATGTGGGTTCACCCACAACCCCCACACGGAAATCCACAGGGCACTCCGTGCGGACGGCAGGGAAGGGAGGTGGCGCGATGCAGGCGGCCGAGCGCCGGCGCGAGATCACCGAGATCGTCCGCAGCAGCGGGCGCGTGCAGGCAGCCGAGCTGTCGAGCCGCTTCTCGGTCAACGCCGAGACCATCCGCCGCGACCTGTCAGCGCTGGAGGCCGCGGGCGACCTGCAGCGGGTGCACGGCGGCGCCGTGGCCCGCGCGACGCTCGCCGCCGAGGGACGCGTCTCCAACCGGATCGCCGAGCGGCGCGATGAGAAGATCGCCATCGCCCGGGCCGCGGCCGAGGAGATCCCGCCCTTCGGCGCCATCTTCATCGAGGCCGGCTCCACGACGGGCCACCTCGCCGCACTCCTGCCGGACCGCGGCGACCTGCTCATCGTTACCAACGCCCTGCAGATCGCCCTCGCCCTGACCGACCTGGGTCACTCCACGGTGATGACGATCGGCGGCCGGGTGCGCCCGGCAAGCTACGCCGAGGTCGACACCTGGGCCCTGGAACGCCTGGCCGGGCTGCGCTTCGACGTCGCGTTCGTCGGCGCCAACGCGATCGACCTGGCGTGGGGCCTCTCCACGCCCGATCCGGCCGAGGCGGCCGTCAAGGCGGCCATCCTCGCCTCCGCGCAGAAGTCGGTGCTGCTCACCGACAACAGCAAGTTCGGCCTCCAGGCCGCCTGCCGCTACGGCTCGATCGAGGACATCGACCTCGTCGTGACCGACAGCGGCCTCAGTCCCACCGTCGTCGAGGAGATCCGGGCCCTGGGCACCGAGGTCCGCCTCGCCGGCGGCTGAACCACGACCCCCCGAAACACCGCATCCCAAGGCCCCGCACGGCCGCATGGGCGCACACACCCCCTTGGAGGACAGATGAACCTACGCACCGGGATCCGGTCGGTCACGCGCGGCACCGCCGTGCTGGTGGCCGTCGCGATGCTCGCCGCCGCCTGCGGTGGTGGCGATGACAGCAAGGCCGCCTCCGGCCCGTCCGACGTCATCAGCGGCCGGCCCGCGCCGACCGACCAGAAGCCCAGCAGCCAGGTCAAGGTGGCGATGATCGGCTTCGCGAACAACCCGTACTGGGTGTCGGTGAAGTCGGGAGCGGACTACGCCAACCGGGTGCTCGCCTCCCGCAACGGCAAGGTCGACTGGATCGTCGCCGGCGACAACATCGACGTGCAGACGGTGTCGAGCGCGATCAAGGGCGCCGACGCGCAGGGGTACAAGGGCATCGGCTTCTTCATCGCCGGCGAGGGCAACTGCGCCGACATCAAGACGCTGTCGGCCAAGGGCAACAAGCTCGGCGCGTACAACACGCTGTTCGACTGCGTCGGCTCCTCGGGCGGCACGGTCAACTACGCGCAGGAGCAGTACAAGGCCGGCCAGACCGCGGCCAAGGAGATGATCAAGGCGACCGGCGGCAAGGCCGGCAAGGTCGGCATCATCGTCAGCCAGTTCACCGCCCCGGGCTCCGAGCAGCGCCGCAAGGGCTTCGTCGACGGCCTGCAGGGCTCCAGCCTGACCCTCGTCGGGCAGGGCGTGGAGGCCAAGGACTCCGCCTCCAACACCTTCACGGCCGCGCAGAACTACCTGCAGTCCAACTCGGACCTGGTCGGCATCTACGCCACCGCCGGCGGCCCGTTCGGCGCCGCGCAGGCCGTCGCCGCCGCCAAGAAGCAGGACACGGTCAAGGTCATCGGCTTCGACATCACCACCGAGAACATCGACGCGATCAAGAACGGCTCGATGTACGGCGTGATCGGCCAGGACGCGTTCGGCCAGGGCTACAACGTCGCCATCCAGCTGTACAACGCCGCCGTCACCGGCAAGAACCCGGACCAGGTCAGCCAGGAGGCCGAGGCCCCGTTCGTGACCAAGGACAACCTGGCCCAGCACGACCCGTCCTCCGTGCCGCTGGGCACGCCGGGCGCTTCCTGACCGGCAGCACCTGAAGGTTGTGGCAAGCATGACGACCACTGAGAAGCCGGCGGCCCTCGAAGTCGCCGGCCTGGCGAAATCGTTCGGTGCCGTCCGGGCCGTGCGCGACGTGTCGCTGGCCTTCCCGGCCGGGCAGGTCACCGGGCTGCTCGGCGAGAACGGCGCAGGCAAGTCCACCCTCATCCGGCTCTGCTCCGGCGAGATGCGCCCCGATCGCGGGCGGCTCACCCTCGCCGGGCAGGAGGTGAGCTTCGGCTCGCCGCTCGAGGCGATCGCAGCCGGCGTCGTCGTCGTGCACCAGGAGCCGCTGCTCATCAGCGAGCTCACCATCGCCGACAACCTGTTCCTCTACGACCTCGGCGAGCGGCCCGCCTACGCGGCCGCCCGCCGGGGCGAGAACGTCGCCCGGGCCCGCGAGCTGCTGCGCGACCTGGGCATGACCGACTACCTGCCGGACCCCGCGACGCTGTGCCGCGAGCTGTCGGCCGCGTCGCGGCAGATGGTGGACATCGTGCGGGCCCTGTCCCGCCAGCCCAAGGTGCTGTTCCTCGACGAGCCCAACTCCAGCCTCACCCACGAGGAGTCGGAGCGGCTGTTCAGCGTCGTGCGGCGGCTACGCGCCGACGGTGTGGCGGTGGTGCTGGTCAGCCACCGCCTCGCCGAGGTGTTCTCGATCGTCGACCACGTCATCGTGCTGCGTGACGGCACGTTCGTCGCGGCCGGCGACCCGACCGAGATCAACGAGCAGCGGGCCGTGGCGCTCATGGCCGGCGAGCGCAAGCGGGCCGTGGTCGCGGAGACCGTCGCGGAGCGCCGCGACGCCGTCGCGCACGCCCGGGACGCCGAGGTCGCGCTTGAGCTCGCCAACCTCTCGGGCGAGGGCTTCGCCGACGTGAGCTTCGCGCTGCGCCGCGGCGAGATCCTCGGCATGTCCGGTCTGGTCGGCGCCGGGCGCACCGAGATCGCCGAGGCGGTCATCGGCGCGCGGCGCATCAGCGGCGGCCGGGTCCTGGTCGGCGGCCGCCCGGCCCGCATCTCCGGCCCCGGGCGGGCCCAGAAGCTCGGCATCGCCTACGTCGCCGAAGAGCGGCGGACCGAGGTCTTCCACGCCCAGACGGTCGGCTACAACCTCACCGTCCGCATCCTGTCCACGCTCGGGCCGTTCGGCTTCGTGTCGGCCCGGCGCACCAACGCCGCGGCGCGCGAGCTCACCCGCCGCTTCGGGGTGAAGACCGCCTCCACCGAGGCGCCGATCACCTCGCTGTCCGGCGGCAACCAGCAGAAGGTGCTGCTGGCCCGCGCCCTGGCCGCCAAGCCGCGGGTGCTGATCCTCGACGAGCCGACCCGCGGCGTGGACGTCGGCACGAAGGCCGAGATCTACGCGACCCTGCGCGAGCTGGCCCACACCGAGGGCCTCGCCGTGTGGTTCATCTCCTCCGAGCTCGAGGAGGTCGTGGAGCTGGCCGACCGCGTCGTGGTGGTCCGCCAGGGCCGGCTGACCCTCGACGCCCCCAACACCGCAGGACCGCAGCCCATCGTGGCCGCCGCCATGGGATCGACCGAAGGATGAGCATGTCTGCCCCCACCGTCACCGCACCGGCCCCGCCGCGCAGCCGCTCCGCGAAGGACGTCGCGCGCGCGGTCTTCAAGCGGCAGGAGACCGGCCTGCTCGGCGTGATCATCCTGCTGGGCTTCGTCGTCAGCCTTCTCAACAGCAACTTCCTGCGCACGGACAACCTCTACAACGTCCTGCAGACCGTCGTCGTGGTCGGTGTCATCGCCGTCGGCCAGACGTTCGTGCTCATCGCCAAGGAGATCGACCTGTCGGTCGGCTCCGTGCTGGCGCTGTCCGCGGTCACCGCCGGCTCCGTCTACGGCAGCGGCGCCAACCCGTGGATCGCCATGCTCGCCGGCATCGCGGTCGGCGGCGTCTGCGGCCTGCTCGTCGGCACCGTCGTGGTCATCGGCCGGGTCAGCTCGTTCATCGTGACCCTCGGCATGCTGTCCATCGCCCGCGGCCTCACCCAGCTCGTCACCGGCGGCCTGCCCCAGTCGATGCCCTCCGAGCTGTCATTCATCGGGCAGGGCCGGGTGTTCGGCGGCGTCCCGGTCAGCGTCATCATCTTCATCGTGCTGGTCCTCCTCGGCCAGCTGCTGCTCACCCGCACCGTCTTCGGCCTGCGGGTCACGGCGATCGGCGACAACGACGCCGCCGCCCGCACCGGCGGCATCCCGGTCGGGCGCACCCGCATCCTCACGTTCGTGCTCATCGGCCTGCTCGCGGGCCTGGCCGGCATCATCTTCTCCACCCAGGTCGGCGTCGCCGAGGCGCAGGCCGGCACGGGCTACGAGCTCGACGTCATCGCCGCCGCGGTCATCGGTGGGGCCAGCCTCTCCGGCGGCCGCGGCTCCATCATCGGCGCGTTCCTCGGCGCCTGCCTGCTCGGCGTCCTGCGCAACGCGTTCATCCTGCTCGCCCTCTCCCCGTTCCTGCAGCAGCTCAGCATCGGCCTGGTCATCGTCCTGGCCGCGCTGTTCGACCAGGGCCGGCAGGGCAACCTGCGCCACCTGAGCCCGGCCGCGCTGCGCCAGCGCTTCCTGTCCGGCCGCTGAGCCGGCTCCGTTCTCCGAAAGGACCCTGACATGAAGCCCCAACCCTTCCGTGTCCACGACCAGCGGGTCGTCAAGGCGTTCGTCGAGGCACGCCGCTCCCACACCGCCGACGAGCCGCGCCTGAAGTTCGGCTGGAGCAACTGGGGCTTCGGCACCGAGGAGCTCGGCGTGTCGGCGCAGCGGCTGGCGAAGTACGGCGTGCAGTACATCGAGCTGCACGGCAACCTGTACTCCGACGACTTCGGCTACAAGCCCGACGCCACCCTCAAGACCCTCGGCGACCACGGCATCACCGTCTCGGGCATCTGCGGCATGGTCACCCCCGACCAGGAGTTCGCGCACAACAAGCCGCACGTGCGCGCCCGGGCCGTGGAGTACTTCCGCCGGCAGGCCGCCTTCACCCAGGCCGTCGGCGGGACGTACCTGCTCTTCGGCGCGGGCTCGGTCGGGCGCCCGGCCGCGTTCGACTCCTACGAGATGGAGCGCTCGGCGAGCACCATGCGCCACGTCGCCGACGACTTCGCCCGGGCCGGCATCCGCGGCGCCGTCGAGCCGATCCGGCCCGAGGAGACGAGCGTCGTGCACACCTTCGAGCAGGCGCTGCGGCTGCTCGACCTCGTCGACCACCCGGCGATCTCGCACATCAACGGCGACACTTACCACATGCTCAGCGGCGAGCTGCACATCGGCGCCACGCTGCTCGACCACGGCCACCGGATGCTCAACCTGCACCTGGCCGACACCAACCGGCGCGCCCTCGGCCACGGCCTGCTCGACCTCGACGTCATCATCATGGCGTTGTACGCGATCGGCTACCAGCGCGGCGACAACTACTGCTCGGCCGAGCCGCTCGGCGCCGGCGGCAACCCGTACGCGGCGATGAACCTGCCGCCGCAGGCCGACAGGCTCGACGAGCTCGTCCGGGTCACCGCGCAGACGTTCCGCGAGCGGGAGCAGGAGGTCCTCGCGGCCTCCGACGAGGAACTGTTCGCGCTGTACCAGATCGACGGCGAATAGTGACAGGCTTCACCCTGCACGTGGTCTGCCCCAACCCGGCCCTCGACCGGCTGCAGGTCGTCGAGCACTTCGCGCCGTTCGAGGTCAACCGGGTCGTGGACGTGCAGAGCCTCCCCGGCGGCAAGGGCATGATCGTGTGCCGGGGCGCCCGGCGCCTCGGCGCCACGGTCGCCGCCCACGGCTTCGTCGGCGGCTTCGTCGGCCAGGTCATCCGCCGCGGCTGCGAGGAGATGGGCGTCGCCGACCGGCACATCGAGATCGCCGGCGACACCCGGGTGACGCCGGTCGTCATCGAGCGGGCCACCGGGCGCTCGACGGTGCTCAACGAGCGCGGTCCCCAGGTCACCCGCGGCGAGCAGGAGCAGCTCGCCGCGGGCCTGGCCGCCGCGGTCCGGCCGGGCGACGTGGTCGTCTCCACGGGCAGCCTGCCGCCCGGGTGCGCGCCCGACCTGCACGCCGTCGTCGCCCGCGTGGCCCTGAGCCACGGAGCGACCGCCCTCGTCGACGCCCACGGCGACGCCCTCGCCCGGGTCATCGACGACGCCGGCACCCACGGGACGCGTGGCGGCCGGCTGGTGATCAAGCCCAACGCCCACGAGCTGGCCGGCATCCTGGGCCGCGAGCTGTCCGACCCGGCCGACCTGCTCGCCGCCGCGCGCGAGCTGCACGCCGCGACCAGCGCCACCCTCGTGGTCACCAGCGGCGCAGGCGGCGCGGTCTGGGTCGGCCCCGGCGAGCAGCTCACCGCGGACAGCCCGGCGGTCGACACGGTCAACGCCACCGGCTCCGGGGACTCGTTCCTGGCCGGGCTCGCGGTGGCACTCGGCCGCGGCGAGACGCCGGAAGCGGCCCTGACCCTGGCGGCGGCGATGGGCGCGGCCAACGCGGCCTCGCTCGCCCCGGACGTCGACCCGGACCTGGTCGCCACCCTCCGCGAGCGCGTGACGGTCTCCAAATGAGCTTGTTCCTCGGTGTCGACATCGGCACCACCCGGACGAAGGTCGGCTGTTACGACGTCGAGGCCGGACGGCTCATCGCGCTGTACTCGGCGCCGACCGAGGTCAGCGACGACGCGTGGGGCGGGCGGCGCGACGCCGCCCGGCTCACCGCGGCGGTGGCCGGGCTGCTGCGGCAGCTGCTGGACGACCCGGCCGTCCGCCCGCAGGCCGTCGCCGGCATCGGCGTCGGCTCCGTCGGCGAGGAGGTCGTGATGCTCGGCGCCGGCGGCGAGGTCACCGCCCCGGTGCCGGCCTGGTTCGCCGGCCACGGCCGCGAGGCCAAGCCGCACGCGGGCGAGGCCTGGGCGGGCGTCGACGACACGTTCTCCGTCTTCAAGCTGCTCTGGCTGGACCGCGCCGGCCTGCTCGGCGGCGCCCGCACGTTCACCTCCCTCGCCGACTTCGTCGCCCGGGACCTGCTGGCCGACCCGTCCGCGCCGGTGTTCCTCAACGTCTCGCACGCCTCCCGCACCGGCCTGCTCGACGTGCGGGCCGGCACCCTGGACGAGGCGGCCCTGCCCTCCCTCGGCCTGAGTGCCTTGCGCCTGCCCGCCCTCACCAGCAGCGCCACGGTCGTCGGGCACACCTCCGGCGCCGGGGTCCTGCCCCGGGGCGTCGCCGTCGTCACCGGCGGCCACGACCACATGTGCGGGGCCTTCGGCTCCGGCGTGCGCAAGCCCGGCGACGTCTACGTCTCGGCGGGCACGTCGGAGGCGCAGGTGCTGCTCGTCGACGCCCTGCCCGAGCGGGTCGACGCCGGGATCGACGTGGGCGTGTTCGTGGCGGGCGGGCTGCGGTACCTGCACCGCGCCACCCCGTCCGGCCGGTTCTACCAGTCGTGGCGGCGGATGCTGTACGCCGAGCAGCCCGACGACGTCATGTGGTCCGAGGTCGACGCGGCCCTGGACACCGTCGGTCCGGCCGGCATCGACTCGGACGCGCGCACGGTGCGCCCGGCCGCCCTGCCCATGGACGTCACCCGGGCCCAGGCCATGGCCAGTCTCCTCAAGGGCCTGGCCGTCGAGGCCGACGCCACCACCACCCGTCTCGGCGCACTCGGCGGCACCCGTATCGCGGACGTGACCGTCGCGGGCGTCGCCGCCGGCTGGGCTCCCTGGCGCCGGCTGCGCCAGGACGCCACCGCGCGCCGGCTGCGCTTCGTCGCCGAGCCGGAGGCCACCGTCCTCGGCGTGGCCGCCCTGGCCCGGCTCGGCGTCACCGGCGCGGCAGACGTTCCCACCCGAATCCTCGCGAAGGACCCCGCCTCATGAGCAGCATTGTCGATGTCGTCGGCGGCAACCGGATCGTCCCCGTGGTCGTGCTGGACGACCCGGCCGCCGCGGAACCCCTGGCCGACGCCCTGGTGGCCGGCGGCCTGCCGATCGCCGAGGTCACGTTCCGCACGGACGCGGCCGCCGCGGCGATCGCCCGGATGGCCAGGCACGGCGGCGTCACGGTCGGCGCCGGCACGGTCACCACCCCGGCCCAGGTCGACGCGGCCGTGGCGGCGGGCGCCACGTTCGTCGTCTCCCCGGGCCTCAGCGCCGCGGTCGTGTCCCGGTGCCGTTTCCACAACGTGCCCGCCCTGCCCGGCGCCACCACGGCGACCGAGATCATGGCGGCGCTGGAGCTGGGCGTCGACGTGCTGAAGTTCTTCCCCGCCGGCACGTCCGGCGGCGCCCGCGCGGTGGCCGCGCTCGCCGCCCCGTTCGCCCAGGTCCGCTTCGTGCCGACGGGCGGGATCGACGCGTCGAACGTGCGGGACTACCTCGCCGTGCCCTCGGTCCTGGCCGTCGGCGGCAGCTGGATGGTGCCCCGCGCATCCATCGCCGCCGGCGACTTCGCCACGGTGACCGCCCTCACCGCCGAGGCCGTGGCCGCCGCGGCCTGATCAGAGCAGGTTGAGGAGCCGTTCGGCCTGCTGCTCAAGGGTGCCGGGTGGGTTGCGGTGTTCGGCGGGGCCGCCGGGGCGGAGCATGTGCAGCCAGAAGACGGCGTAGAGCCGACGGGCGTCGAGCAAGCGGTCGCCGTCGAGGTCGAACGTGGTGAGGAACGCCGTCCAGTCGGCGCGCCGGGCCGCGAGGTGTTCGACCAGGTCGGCCAGTTCGAACTCGGGGTCGGACCGGCCGGCGTCCTCGAAGTCGACGATCCGGATGCGCTGCCCGTCCCACAGGTAGTTGGCGAGGTTCGGGTCGGCGTGGCCCAGCACGGTGGTGCCTGCGGGGGCGAGGCGAAGGCCGGCCAGGAAGGACCGGGCGGCGTGGGCGGCCTCGCCCGCCGGGCCCGGCAGGTCCAGGCCGGCCAGGCGCCGCGTCATCAGCGCGTGGAGCTCGGCGGGGTGATCCCGCCGTGCGGGGAGATCGGCGCACGGCACCGACCACAACCGGCGTAGCGATCGGGCGAACGCGGCCTGCTGACCGGCGTCCAGGTCGTCGGTCAGTGGAGTGCCGGGCAGCAGGCCCATGGTGACGGCGGGTGGGTCGGCGTCCAGGTCGGCTTCGAGCGGCTCGGGCACGAGGTCGGGGCGTCGGGCGTGCACCCGGTGCAGCACGGCCCACTCCCGGCGGTGTTCCCCGCGCGACCACGAGACGTACCGCTTGATCAGTCGGCCCCCGTCGACGTGAAGATGGTGCGTCTGCGACACCCGTCGAATCTATGCCGTCAGGGGCTCCTCGTCGGGGTCCCAGGCGACGAGCAGGTCGAAGTGGCGGCGGTCGCCGGTGAGGGGCAGGGAGTCGAAGGGGATGCGGCCGTACAAGGTGAGGACCAGGTCGCTGGCGGTGGCGTGCAGGGCGGCGTCGGCCGGGGTCGGGGCCGGGGAGCGGGTGAGGCGGACGGCGTCGGCGGTGAGGGACAGGCGCCAGGAGCGGCCCTCGGTGGCGTGGTAGTCGAGGGTGGCGGGGGTGTGCGGCCAGTGG
Organism: Dactylosporangium sp. NPDC006015; assembly: GCF_040614215.1. Lineage (NCBI taxonomy): Bacteria > Bacillati > Actinomycetota > Actinomycetes > Micromonosporales > Micromonosporaceae > Dactylosporangium > Dactylosporangium sp. NPDC006015. The sequence continues at coordinate 1,634 of NZ_JBEXUD010000015.1, read as the reverse complement.
TAGGCGCCGGCGCAGCAGGTGGCGAGGAACTCGTCGACGCCGTCGAGGGCGATGGCGGTCGGGAGAGGTTGTGGGGCGCCGGTGGTGAGCTGGGCGTCGTACGTGTGCACGGCGACCTCCTGGAGCTGGTGGCGGGCCACGGCGCCACTGGTCTGCGGGGACTCCGAGTCCGCCCACCAGGTCCAGCAGCCGCGGTCGGGGCCGGCGGACCGCAGCGCGTCCAGCAGCTGCCGTGTCGAGGCGGCCAGCCAGGGCAGCAGGGCCGAGTGGTCCTGCGGCGCGGGTTCCGCCGGGACGGGCGGCGGCGGGGGAGCGGACGCGGGGCCGGCGGCGACGATCGACGCCCACTTGCGGCGGCCGTCGCCCAGGTGGTGTGCCAGGTCGAGCAGCGTCCACCCGGGACAGGTCGGCACCTGCGCGTCGAGTGCGGGCGCGGCGGCGACCACGGCGCTGAAGGCGGTGGACCGTTCGTCGATCAGCCGGAGCAGCTCAGGAAACTCCACCCGGGTTGTGTACCACCGGGCGAAGGGGACGGACAGCGAGTTTCGGGCGCGGCAGGCAGACTGTGATCATGGACGGGGATGTGTCGATGCGGGCGTTGCTGGTGCCGCCGGGTGAGGGCGAGCTGATCGACGTGGCGGGGGTGGAGCACCTGTTCCGCCTGACGTCGGCGCAGACCGGTGGGCGGTTCGGGTTCGAGGAGTTCACGCTCGGGCCGGGCACGGTCGGCGCGCGGCCGCACGTCCATCACGCGCATGACGAGTTCTTCTATGTGCTGGACGGGAAGCTCACGCTGCACGACGGCAGCGGCGAGGTCACGGCCGGGCCGGGGAGCCTGCTGGCCGCGCTGCGCGGGGCGCCGCACGGGTTCCGCAACGCCGGCGACGCGCCCGCGCGGGGGCTGTGCCTGTACACGCCGGCCGGGTACGAGGACTACTTCCGGCAGGTGCACGCGGCGGTCGCCAGTGGTGCGGAGGTCGACGACGAGATGCTCAACGAGTTCCGCGGCCGCTTCAACACCACCCCGCACCGGACCGCCTGAGCTACTCCTCGGCGAGCAGCCTCGCCTTCGGCAGGCCGCGCAGGGACCGCACCGGCAGGATCGCGGCGGCGACGGCCAGCAGCGTGCCGGCGAGGGCCGCGGCGGCGGCGACCGCGAACGAGGTGCCGGTGAGCCCGGAGCTGAGCAGGGCGGCGGTGCCGAGCGCGATGCCGGTGCCGGTGGTCGCGCCCAGGACGCCGAGGGCCAGCGCCTCGTATCCGGCGAGGCGGGCGGTCCACGCGTCGGTCCAGCCCACCGCGCCCAGCAGGGCGAACTCGGCGGCCCGTTCGCGGATGTTGACGTAGAGGACGTCGGCGACCGTGGCGGCGCCGAGCAGGGTGGTGAGTGCCGCCGCGATGTAGTCGGTGGCCTGCACCTGAACGGTGATCGCGTCGCCCAGGACCGTACCGGAGACGCTGCCGCGGAACGTCAGATTGATGATGACGAGGAGGGTCAGCGAGGCCACGCCGATCGCCAGGCTGGCCGCGCCGACGGCGGTGCGGCCGGGAGTGCGCAGGACGTTGCCGAGGGCGAGGCCGGCGATGCGCTGCGGGGCCCGGCGGCGGCGGGCCGACGCGACCGCGGGCCGCAC